>DASZVM010000258.1:0-5967 GCA_035547295.1 Puia sp.
CCATTCGACGTCCAGGTCTTCACGGATGTCGACATAAGATCCTGATCCCGGGGGGAGTCCGGCGGCATTAAGCTCATCGAAGATGACCCGGTTGTAAATACGTTTGACCTGCGTTCTCTTCCCTGTGCGGCTATTGATATAGTACAATTTTTTCCCTTCCTGTATGAGATCGAGGAGGTCTACCACCTGGATGCCAAGGTAATCCTGTGTACAATAGAAGTCGATGCGGGTTTTTTGCTGGTGTGGGCGCAGCTCCAGCAGGATCACTTCTTCCGGGGTGCAGTTGCCCAGGATGACCGTGCGTAGGGTGGAGAGGTAGCTGTCACGGTCGAGACCGCCCAGGTATTGGCTGTAGTTTTCCGGGATATCGAAGTGCCGGCGCAGGATGTCCGGATAGAATACCTGGAACCCGTAAAGGCTGGCAAAGCCCTGCATTTCTATCAGCTGAGGCTGCCATTCGCCTGTCTCGCCCACACAGACGCCAAAGTCGAAGGCTAAAAAATGGGTGTGTGCGTTCTCGTGAGCGACGCGATCCGTATCCGGGATGCTGCTTTCGGTGAGCTGTTTAAATTCCGGCCGGGTGATCAGGTCGATGATATATTCGCAGGCATCTGTCAGCTGTGCGGCAAATGTCCTGGGGATGAATACGGGTGTTTCGGCCAGGCGGAACTCGATGGCGCCGGGGTAATGGCCGTGGATATCCTTGAGGAAGGCATCATATTTTTCCCGGGTAAAGGCTTCGTTGAATGCTTGCCGTAAAGAGGGGACCATGAAGGGAAGTTACGTTATTTCAAAGCGTAGTCCAAAAAGTTCGGGATGACATGGGAGTGTGTCCAAAGGATCTTATCGGGATCATTCAGCTGCCGGATCATGCTTTGCCATTTTTCCTCTCCATATTCGGATATGACCGTTTGTTTTCTGTCGGGTGTTTGCAGGTGGATGCTCATGCCGGTGGGGTCGGCTTCGGGGTGGAACTGAGTGCCGATCATGTAGTCGGAGAAGCGGACGGCCATAATCGCCCGTTCAAGGGGTACGTGGGGTCTTTCCTTTTCAATGGCCAGGATCCCGGCTCCTATTTCCGCCAATCGTGCTTTGTCCGGCTGGACCACCTGGTAGCTGCGGCTGTCTACGGCATAAAAGGGATCACGCAGGCCGGTGAATACGGGTTCATCCTTTCCGGCATCCTGCAGGTGAATGGGGAAGACGCCAAAAGCGGTGGATTTGCGGCTGGTGACCTGTGCGATGGCGTAGTGGCGGCATATCAACTGGAAAGAGTGACAGATAAAGAGGACATGTTTCTTATGGGAGTGGCCGGTATTGTTGTTATAGCGCTCTACTGCGGACAGCCATCCGAAATATGCGTCCTCCCAGGGGCTGTCCTTGCTGTCCAGGGGGCTGCCGGGGCCTCCGCTGGAGATATAGATGTCATAGGACATGTCGGGCACTTCTTTACGGATACGTACTTCAAATTCGTCGTAGGTGAGATCGATGCCGTGCGAGGCGCTGTACCCGTCCAGCAACTCCCGGATGCAGCGCATGCCTTGATTGGGATGCCCTTCATAGAGGTCCAGGATCGCTACTTTTATTTTTCGTGGCCCTTCCATCAGCGGCAAAGGTACGATTTTAGCTGTTCCACTCGATGATCTGGTAGAAGTCTTCCTTGAAGCTATCCCCGATGGGGATGATCTTTTTCCCGATGTAGATCTCATTCCGGGCGATGGAGTCGATGTGCGTGATGGAGACGATAAAGGAGCGGTGGACCCGGATAAATTCTTCGGGCGGCAATTTATAGGAGAAGGATTTCAGGTTGTTCAAGGTGAGGATGGGGTCTGATTTGCCCCGGAGGTAGATCTGCGTGTAGTCCTTCATGCCTTCGCAGAAGAGGATGTCTTCGAACCTGACCTTTATGATCTTGTATTCAGACTTGATGAATATGAAACGGTTGTTGCGTGCATGATGGATATAGATCGTTGCGGAGAGGTAATCCTGGATCTTACCGATGGTGGAGAGGAAGCGTTCGAAGGACAGGGGTCTGTTGAGATAGCTGAACACGTCCATGTCCGTCTCTTTTTTTTCCTGTTCCTGTTTGTCGGCGATACAGATGACGATGGGGTAGTAGCCGGATTCCTTTAGTCTGAGCATGACCTTGTTGTCCAGCAGCCGGATATCCCAGAAGATAACATCGGCCCTTGACTGGGTGACCTGCTGGAATACCTCCCCTGCCGCATCGCACCTGCCGGCAAAGTTCAGCCTTGGCGTCTTGGCGATGTATTCTTTTAACAGGGCGCTTTGCTTATTATTGTCCTCTACGACAATACAGTTCAACACGCCCATGGAAGGGAGGCCTCTCAGCGATCGAAGGTCATGACTAGTCATATTTTTTCCCTCTCGTAAACCAGATGGCGCCGTAATTGACGACGAACGTGAGGTTGAAATAGCGTTGTTCGACGAGGTTGTTGGTCTGGGTGCCCTTGATGCCGTATTGGAACACGACATTATAGGACAGGGGTGTTTTCAGCCCGTTGATGCCAAAGGATGCCGTCACGCCGTAATCCTTTATCTGCTGGCCGTTGATCTGCAGGTATGTCTCGCCATAGTAGGCGCCGGCCTGGAAGTAGCTCAGCTCGACCTTGCTGTTATAGAAAGATTTCTTTTTGGAGATCTCAAAACCGACGGAGCCTCTGTTGGCGTCGCTGATGGCATAGTTCTTTCCCGGATAGGAATTTTTTTCCGCGGCCCATGCCTGGTGTTTGAAGTCCGCGACGAATGTATATTTCTGGTTGTGGGTAATGGACAGGCCCACGCCAAAGGCATTGGGGACGCTGAGATAGGAGTCAGGTTTGTTATTGGGGTTGTTACGCTGGATGGAATCGTTGTCGAGGACCACCTGGTTATAGGATGCCAGCAGGTCATTCCGGGGGTTGAAGGTACCTCCCAGGGAGTATTCCCATCTTTTCCCTATGCGGCCGTATACCTGCAGGCCGTACTGCATATAGAGGTTATTCAGGTCCACGGTATTGGTGGTAGAAGCCAGGGTCGTGCCGGTGCCGAAGTTCTGGATGGTTGCTTTCTGGTTCAGCTGTCCGAAGAGGTAGCCGGCTTCTACGCCGACCGAGACGTGGTGGAAGAACTCGTAGGAATTGCCCCAGTAAGCTTTATTGACGCCGCCATGCCCTGCATAATGGAGGTTAGCCAGTTCGGAAGTACTGCCCTGTAAGTAGTACGGCACATCGTATTCATAGTTCTGGGTGCTGAAGGGTACCAGTCCAATGCTGGATCCCCAGTGTTTGGAAAGCTTCATACCCATGGCCAGGCGACGGAATGTGATGTCCCCCGACTGTTTGTTGGAAACATCCACGGGAGTGCCGTAGTAATTGATCAGGCTGCCCCGTATGCCCATTTCCACGGTGAAGAACTGGTCGCTCAATCCGCTGTAGGAGGCCGGGTTATTGCTGATAAGAAAACGATTGTTACGATAAGCCAGACCTGTATTGCCCATTCCGGAAGTACGGTTGTAATAACCGTCTTCCAGGTCCCCGATACCCATCTGTGAATAAGGAGCGAAGTTCCCCTGGGCCATTGCCCCGAGGGATGTGAAGACCGATAGGAATATGACTAATGATTTGATTTTCATTTTCTGGTATACTTCAGCGTTAGTTATGTGGATAAAGGGACAGATAATAGACGGTAAGCGTCACCTTCTGGTCGACGGGAGCGTTCCTGTCTGCCAGTACTACTCTCGCAAAGGAATTGGTGTTGTTCGGTGAAGGTATGTTCAGCATAAGTCCCTGTTCCGGGGCGGTGGGCAGGGTATTGATGATCTGAGCCTTGATGAAATTGGTGACGTCGTAGGTATATACCGTATTCAGGGGGGCGCCGTAGTTTACGGTCATATTGCCTGTCTGTGCCTGGCCTGTGGTCGAACTGGGTACGGGCGATCCGAGGAGGTTATTGAGATCTGTATAGTTAATGGATAACTGAGGCGGCAGGACCCAGGTGGTGGTAAAGCTTTGTGGTATGGGTTTTACGGTCAGTACTGCCCGGATCACGCTGAGATAATCCGGCCTGTGGGCGATGCCGTTGAGGTACGGGAAGGTCAGCTTTACGTCGAGGCCGGTGATGGACTGTACGTAGCCGGCATGTCCGATGGAGTCGGAGATGGTCGTTACAGGGTTTTGTCCCGGTCCCGTAGGAGCTGGTTTCAAATTCTTCAGGGCCGAATTGGACCGGTCGGTTATAATATTATTGAACTGAAAGCTTGTATTGGTGATGCCGAAGTCAATGGTCTTGAAAGTGGTGACGGCGCCGACCTCATGATAATAGAGGCGCAGGAGAACGCTGTCTGAAAAGCCATAAATGATCCCTTTGGCGTTGCCCGTGGTGTCCGGGGAGATACAAAGACCGTGGAACCAGTTGAGGAAGTTCTGCGATTTCTTTATAGAGTCCGAGTTGTTATAGATCATATCGAACATCCGCTGCCCCAGGTCCTGGTTCAGCCTTATCTTGACCGTATCCCCAAAGCCCTGGTTGGCAAGGGGAATGCTGGGGAAAAGGCGGAAGCTGCCGGAGCCCAGTGGGATGGGGTCTATATTCAAGCTATCCTTGCTGTAGAAGCCATGCTGATTGTTGGCCTCATTCAGCTGATAGAGATCCGTGACCTGGTTCACGTTGTATTTCAATGTGACTGTTGTATCCCCGTAAAAGGGGTTGCCCTTTTTGAACAGCAGCACCAGGCCGATGGAATCAAAACCGTCGAACTGGGTTATACCGGGAAAGCTGCCCGGCAGGCCTACCTGGAGAAAAGCCCGCGAGTATATATTTCCCAAATAGGGATCGTTATAGGCGCCGACCTGGAGATAGCCGGTGCCGGCCGTGGCGGTGGAGTCAACGCGGACAGTGGACATCATTACCGTGGCGGTGTCCACTACGACGATATTAGCTGAACCGTTGTCCCCGACATAATCCTGGCCAAAATTGAGTTTTGGTTGTTTTTGACAACTGAGTAAGGAGAATAATGACAAAACTGTTAAGAGTAGAAATGGCTCTTTTTTAAGATAGTTATTTATTGTCATGAGTTTATAGGAAGGTGCAATAATAAGGGCCTTAACTGTTACTATTTTGTTAGTATGTATCAAAAGTAATAAAAAAACGACGAAAGCCATTTTTTCATATACCAATGGAAAACCTCGTCAGGGGGTGCAAAGCGTTTTTCCCAGGGTGGTTAGAGGGTCATTTCTCCTTCTTTTTCAGTAAGATAGAGGAGGTCGGGCACCCAGTGTTCTCCATGAGATCGCAATGAGGTGGGAAGTTCTCTTCTTTGTATGTAAAAATTGACAGTTTGTCTATGAATTGTGTCCGAACCTACATTTTAACGAATTTGCTATGCCGACTTCGAATACATTAGCGGCAAAATATCAAAAAAATATGAAGCGGATTAACACTCTGTTGTTCTCCTTGATGTTACTTGGTCTCTTATTTTCTTGTTCCAAAGCTAGCTTGAGTTATACACAAAACGGCAACTGGGTGTCCCGCGCAATATTTGCTGGTGTGCCGATGGGAAATGCCGCTTCTTTTGTGATCGGCGATTCCGCATATGTAGGCACAGGATACAATCCCAATACTCCCAATACCAAGCTGAATACTGTTTTCAAGTATGTTCCCGACCCTATTCCCAGTACGCCTACCGGCTATGATAGCGCGTCCGGCGGCTGGACGCAGGTGGCGCCTTTTCCGACCGCTAAGGGAAGGATGCGGGCCGTTGGTTTTTCCATCGGCGGGTATGGGTACATCGGTTCCGGTACTGAAGATGGCGTTACTCCGCTGGCTGATTTCTATAAATATGATCCGAGCACGAATTCCTGGAGCCAGATAGCTTCTCTGGGGGATGGCAGCCAGACCTATCCCCGTTTTGATGCTGCGGCTTTCAGCTTTGATAATTCCGCTTTTGTGCTCACGGGTACGGATGCA
>DASZVM010000259.1:0-10254 GCA_035547295.1 Puia sp.
GATATCCGTATCCCCAAGAATAAGCTGGTGGTGATCACGGGTATCAGCGGCAGTGGTAAATCCTCCCTTGCCTTTGATACGATCTATGCCGAGGGGCAGCGTCGTTATATGGAAAGTTTTGGCGCCTATGCCCGCCAGTTCATCGGGGATATGGAGCGGCCCGATGTGGACAAGATCACGGGTCTCAGCCCCGTCATTTCCATCGAGCAGAAGACCACGAACAAAAATCCCCGCAGCACCGTGGGCACTGTCACGGAGATCTATGATTTCCTTCGTCTCCTGTATGCCCGTATCGGTGAGGCCTTTTCTTACAATACGGGGAAAAAGATGGTGAAGTTCAGCGAGGAGGAGATCGTGGACAACGTCTTCAAAAAGTTTAAAAATAAAAAGATATCCATTCTCGCCCCATTGGTCAGGGGCCGGAAGGGGCATTACCGTGAGCTGTTTGAGGACATCCGCAAAAGAGGTTATCTGAAGGTCCGGGTGGATGGGGAAGTAAAGGACCTGGTGCCCAAGATGCAGGTGGACAGATATAAGATCCATGACATCGAGGTGGTCATCGACAGGATGGCGGTGACGGAAGATATGAAAGTCCGTCTGAGCCAGAGTGTGCAGAAGGCGCTTCAAATGGGAAAGGACCTCCTGTTCCTCCTGCTGAATGACGACAACAGGCTGTTCCAGTACAGCAAACAGCTGATGTGCGAGGACACGGGCATCAGCTATGAAGAGCCATCCCCTAACAGCTTTTCTTTCAATTCGCCGTATGGCGCCTGTCCCACCTGTAAAGGACTGGGCGCGGTATATCAGATAAGCATGGATGCCATCATTCCCGACCCTTCCAAAAGTATCAACGAAGGGGGGATTGCCCCCCTTGGAGGCGAACGGGAGGCCTATATGTTCCAGCAGGTGCAGCAGCTGGCGAAAAAAAATAAGTTCAGCCTGGATGTGGCCATTAAGGATATGCCCAAAAAGGCGTTGAACCTGGTATTGTATGGCAATGAGACAGGTGAAGGCAGGGACATCGATTTTGATGAGAATGCATCTTCTGAGAGCCAGGTCTATAACACGGAATACGAGGGGCTGGTGAATGCCCTGAAGCGTTGGTTTGCCGGCGGTACTTCCGACAGTCTGCGGGAATGGGTAGAGAAGTTCATGGAGCTGAAGACCTGTGACACCTGTCATGGGGCCCGGCTGCGGAAGGAAAGTCTTTATTTCAAAGTAGGCGACAAAAATATTTCAGAGCTCAGCGCGATGAACCTCAACAAGCTGGTGGACTGGTTCTCGGGACTTGAGAAACGGCTGAACAACAAGCAGAACATCATTGCCAAAGATATCCTGAAGGAGATACGGGAGAGGTTGCAGTTCCTGGCAGACGTGGGGCTTACTTACCTGACGCTGGACCGCAGCAGCCGCACGCTCAGTGGAGGAGAGTCCCAGCGGATACGGCTGGCGACGCAGATAGGCTCGCAGCTGCAGGGCATCACCTATGTCCTGGACGAGCCCAGTATCGGGCTTCACCAGCGGGACAACCAGCGTCTTATCGAGGCTTTGAAGAACCTCCGGGACATCGGCAACAGCGTGCTGGTGGTGGAGCATGATAAGGATATCATGATGGCGGCGGATTATGTAGTGGACATAGGCCCAAAAGCGGGTTTCCATGGAGGACGGGTAGTGGCGCAGGGCAGACCGTCGGGTTTATTAAAGCTGGATACCCTTACGGCTGAATATCTCAATGGCCACAAAAAGATCGCCGTCCCTTCCGAAAGAAGAAAAGGATCCGGAAAATTCCTGGAGCTGAAAGGCGCCAGGGGTAATAACCTGAAAAACGTGGACGTGAAATTTCCTCTTGGGAAGCTGATCGTCGTCACGGGTGTGAGCGGCAGCGGCAAGTCTACGCTTATCAATGAGACATTGTATCCTATTCTGAGCAAACACGCCTATAATTCGAAGATGACACCCCTGGAATATAAAAGTATCAAGGGGCTGGAGCATATCGACAAGGTCATCGAGATCGACCAGTCGCCCATCGGTCGTACTCCCCGCAGCAACCCTGCTACCTATTGCGGATTTTTCACGGACATCCGCACCCTCTTTGCCTCTGTTCCGGAAGCGAAGATCAGGGGATATAACGCAGGCAGGTTCTCCTTCAACGTAAAAAGCGGCCGTTGTGACGTCTGTGAAGGCGGGGGCATGCGCGTCATCGAAATGAACTTCCTTCCCGATGTGTATGTTCACTGCGAGAAGTGCAACGGACGGCGTTATAACCGGGAGACCCTGGAGATACGCTATAAAGGGAAATCCATCAGCGACGTGCTGGATATGACGGTGGACGAGGCGGTGGAGTTCTTTCAGAATGTGCCTTATCTCTACCGCAAGATCAAGGTGCTTCAGGAAGTAGGGCTGGGATACATCACCC
This sequence comes from Puia sp., assembly GCA_035547295.1. Taxonomy (GTDB): domain Bacteria; phylum Bacteroidota; class Bacteroidia; order Chitinophagales; family Chitinophagaceae; genus Puia. The sequence continues at coordinate 2,417 of DASZVM010000259.1, forward strand.
TGGGGCAGTCGGCTGTCACACTCAGCGGCGGTGAGGCGCAGCGGGTCAAACTGGGCACTGAGCTGTCGAAGAAAGACACGGGCAAAACCTTCTATATCCTGGATGAGCCGACCACGGGACTCCACTTCGAGGATATCCGGCATCTGCTGGATGTACTGGACAAACTGGTGGACAGAGGTAATACCGTCCTGGTCATCGAACATAACCTGGACGTGATCAAGGTGGCCGACCATATCATCGACCTGGGCCCTGAAGGGGGCGATGGCGGCGGCAGGATCCTCTTCGAGGGACTTCCGGAAGACCTGGTGAAAAATAAGGAAAGCTTTACAGCTGCATTTTTAAAGGACGAGCTAAAAGGATAATACAGCATTACTATGGAAAGGATCATCATCGATATGGACGAGGTCATTGCCGACCCTATGGGAGACATGATCGACTGGTATAAAAAGGAATATGGCGGGGACGTGGACTGGGACAAGATGCTGGTAGGCTCCTGGCTCAAGGGGTTCCCCGAAGAGCATCAGGGACTGATCATGGACAGGCTGAAAGGGCCGGGCTTTTTCCGGCATCTTCCCGTGATGGAGGATGCGGTGGACGTACTAAAGGAATTGAATGATAAATACGATGTCTTTATCGTGTCGGCGGCCATGGAGTTCCCCAACTCCTTAAAGGATAAATATGACTGGCTGCAAGAGCATTTCCCCTTCTTCTCCTGGAGGCAGATAGCTCTCTGCGGGAGCAAGGACCTGGTGCATGGGGATTATATGATCGATGACCATGTAAAGAACCTGAAAGGTTTCAAAGGGAAGCCGTATATCTTCACTGCCGCCCATAACCTGGAGGTTAGGGGTTATGACAGGATCAATAACTGGAAAGAGGCGGCGGGGATATTTCTATAGCTACGAGCTCACAACTTCCCAATAAGCGATAGCAGGGAGTGATCAATAAAATCTTTGTTAGAAAAGGGTACTATAAAAATAGGGAACGGATCAGGTTTTACTTAACCTTCGGATATTAGGATTTTACTAATTTCCCTGCTTGCTTATTGGTTGTGCATTGATAAAGTTTTTAAAAGAACTGTAATGTCTTACCGGATGACCAGGTGACCATTCTCGATCCTCTCGTCATCTGTGAATATTTCGAACAGATAATTTCCTTCGGAAAGTGAAGTCAGTACGGTTGTCTCCTTGTTACGGATGCTGGCCTGGTTGACAAGCCTGCCATCCATATCGAATAAATACAGTTGATAGACTCTTTTATCCTCGCCATTGACAGAGAAGAACAGCACCTGCTGCCTGGCATCAGGGAAAAGCCTGATCTTGTTCTTTTTACTGACCAGGGACTTATTTACCTGGATACTGTGGATAGTATCCCGGCGAACCGGAGGTTCGTTGTCCGAAGGACAGACATCAGATCCCTTTGGATGGGGCCGCATCCTCTCTGTGGCAGGAATATTGGATGCGTAAGCCGGCTGCAGGACGGTGAACGAAAGACTGATCACCGCAACGCCGGCGAATTGATGCAGACGACGGTTCGTTTTCTGAAGGGTAGAGGTTTTACTCATAAGTTACCTATTGATTTTTCCAATCAATAAAAAAAATAGGGTACGGATCAACAATTATACGATCAACAACGGATATATTCCGACAAAAGACCAGCGAAAACTTTTAGAACCTCAACAACGGACAGTGCGTGGAATTCCTCCAGCGCTGCTCGCTGCCGCCGCCAAGACGGAACCCGATCTTGAACTGGGCTGTAAAATAAGCGTCATTCTGATTGGGATCGCCCCTTTTCATGTTCGTCTTATAACCCTGCGTATTATATCCCAGCGCGCTCTTGTTGGATATCGCTTTTGCAACAGCGGCCTGGGACGGCGACAGATATTTGTCAAATAAAAGCGGGTCTACGTATCTCGTGCTTACATCATCGATATAATCGGTGAATGTTTTACGGTGGATGATCTCAAATGAGACATTCAAGTTCTCGCTGAAAAAGTACTTGATGCCGGCACCCATGGGGATGTTCAGCTGCGTAAGCGAATAATTCTTCCGGTCGGGATATTCGGCCCAGCCTTCCCCTTCCGTATGCAACGGCTTCAGATCTACCCACACCTGGTCGCCATATTGATTCCTGGTGCTTCCCTGGGGGTTGAAGTGAAAGGCGCCCAAACCGATTACGCCATAAGGACGAAGCCTTGCGGTAACGTCCTCAGGGTCTTCCTCCAGGAATACCGTGGGATAAAATTCCGCCATGACGGTACCTTCCAGTATCTTGCTGCGGAAATCCAGGTTGCGGGCTTTACGCGCTTCTTCCCAACCGCCTTTGCCGGTGATGTCACCATCGGTACCTTCGATCTTGCCATAATTAATGGAAAACCTGAATCCCAGCCATTGCGCAGGATAGGCGGTTATATAGGCGCCTATCGCTATCTTGGTCTGGTTCATATTGTAGTCCTTGATAAAAGTGGTGCCTTTGCCGGCATGACCGCCTAAGTCGCCCAAAAAGACCATTGGGCCTATCGTAATACCGGCTTCAGTCGTGTTCCTTAGCTCATCCTGACCGTGAGAGGAAAAATGCAGGGATAGAGTTATGACCAGCAAGAACAAACACTTCCGGGACAAGGAGTGTAAACTCTGTTTCATGAATATTAGATTTTAGTTTTCCGATGGTTTGGATTCCCCCTTCAAATAATTGATGACGGGTTCTCGTAACAAGAAACGAAATATTTGTTAATAATTGTGTATGAAAACACAACTATTTTATTCACAAGATCCCTGGGTTAGGAAATATACTTAGTCTTTCGTAAGTAAAAGCATTTCAATGTGTTCGATACCGTCTTCCAGGTAGATATCACCCGCTTTCCGGAAGCCGAAGGATTCGTAAAAATCCCGTAAATAATATTGCGCTCCGATGTGTATAACACCCTTTCCGTGAAGGCTATACGCTAGTTGTATACTCTTATCTACCAGTACTCTTCCGATACCTTGTCTGCGCACGGAGGGTGAACTTACGATGCGCCCTATAGAAAATTCCACATAGGAAATACCCGCGGGCACGATCCGTGAATAAGCCACCAGCTTGTCCCCCTGCCATCCCATCAGGTGATGGGAGACCTGGTCTTTATCGTCCATATCCTGGAATACGCAGTTCTGCTCGACGACAAAGACCTCGCTTCTCAGCTGCAGGATGGCATACAGCTCACGGGGCTTCAGGTCGTCGAATCTTTTGTCGATCCAATTTGTCATGGCAGCGTTGAATTTCAATACCCATATTTATCTTTCCAAAGGCTACGCAGGAATTTGCGCAGCTCTTCCTCTCTGGCGTTATTGCCCGGGTCATAGAATTTTGTGCCTTGCAATCCTACGGGGAGATATTCCTGCGGAGAAAAATTATTTTCATAACTATGGCTGTATTGATATCCTTTTCCATAATCCAGGTTTTTCATCAACCTGGTGGGAGCATTCCGGATATGCAGGGGGACGGACAGATCGCCGTTGGTACGTACAGCGGCCTGTGCGGCACTGATGGCGGTGGTGGCTGAATTGCTCTTGGGGGACGAGGCCAGGTAGGTGGCGCATTGCGAAAGGATGAGGTTTGATTCGGGATAGCCGATCTTATTGACCGCCTCGAAACAGGCATTGGCGAGCAGCAACGCATTGGGGTTGGCGTTGCCGATGTCTTCGCTTGCCAGGATCAATAGCCTGCGGGCGATGAACTTCACATCCTCGCCTCCCTCTATCATGCGGGCCAGCCAGTAAACGGCTGCATTGGGATCGCTGCCCCGGATGCTTTTGATAAAGGCGGAGATGATGTCGTAATGCTGCTCGCCTTTTTTATCATATAGCGCTATCCGTTGCTGCGCGATCTCCATGACCATTTCATCTGTGATCACGGCCCCCTTGCCGGCTGCATCGCAGACGACTTCCAGGAGGTTGAGCAGCTTACGGGCATCTCCTCCGGAAATATTGATCAGCGCGGCGGTTTCTTTCAACTGGACCTGCTGGTCCTTTAGCAGGGGGTCATCTTTGATGGCGTGGTTCAATAGCTTTACCAGGTCCTGCTCATCCAGGGGTTTTAGGACATATACCTGGCAACGGCTCAGCAAAGCGCTGTTCACCTCGAAGGAAGGGTTTTCCGTTGTGGCGCCGATGAGGGTGATGACGCCTTTTTCCACTGCGCCCAGCAGCGCGTCCTGCTGTCCCTTGTTGAACCGGTGGATCTCGTCTATAAAAAGAATGGCTTTTTCCTTATCCCGGGCTTCGGCAATGACCTCCCTTACTTCCTTTACCCCGGCCGAGATGGCGCTCAAAGTATAGAATGGCACCTGCAGGGAGTTGGCAATAATGCCGGCAATAGTGGTCTTGCCTGTCCCGGGAGGACCCCAAAGGATCATGGAGGGCGGTTTCCCATGCTCGATGGCAGTCCGCAGTACACTGCCCTTACCCGTCAAATGCTTTTGCCCAACCAGCTGATCGAGCGTTTGTGGCCGGAGCCGCTCGGCCAACGGAGCTTGTGGAGACGACATAATAAAATTTAAACGTCAATAGTACAACAAGTTAGCCTTTTTCCTGTTTTATTTGTGGAATGAATGGCACTTCATGAATGGCATTGGTAAATACCCCCTGTTGATCCTTTTACTCTTCCCCGTCGCCATTGTCTGCGGACAGAAAATATCCGGGATGGAGAACTATGCTGTCAACAGACCAGGCGTGGTCATGATACGGACGGAATATTCCGCCAATGTCTATGTCAACAGCCTGAGGATGGACAACAGGGCCTTTAATGTCCTGCTGGACTCCATACAACGGCTGGACCAGGCCGGCGGTGTCTCTGCCGAGCAGAAGCTGGACATCGTTCTCCGGGATATGAATATTCGTCCCACCCGGTACTTCCAGACCACCTTCGACTATATCAAGCAACCCGAACAGATCACCGCCACCGGCACCGGCTTTTTTCTCACGGGCGACGGATATGTGGCTACCAACTGCCATCTTATAGAAAGAGATAACGCTTTTATACGCCGGCAGTTCATTCTCTCCGCTTTTCAGGCCATTACGGATGCCAGCATTGCCGCCCTGGAGAGTTCCTGGGCTACAAAATTCAACGAAGAGCAGCGAAGTCTTTTATACAATACTTATGCCTCGATATATTCCCGTCTGGGTTCCATGATCCTCTACGATCTTAAAAAGAATATTTATGTGGTGTACCGCAGTGACCAGGAGGGCAAAGGGCCCGGCACTCGGAAAAGCCTGGCTAACGTTGTCGTAAAGGGGCAGCCGATGCCCGGAAAGGATGTTGCCATCCTCAAGATCGAGTCGGGCAGGGAGGAAATGCCTGTCCTGGCCATTGCACGCAACACCTTGCCAAGGGTGGGCGAGCAGTTGTTTGTGTACGGATATCCCGGTCCGGTGACCAATAACGACTTTCTGGCTGCCGAGTCCGCGATCGAACCTACCCTGACCACAGGCATTGTCAGCGCTATCAAGCTGTCGGCAGGAGGATGGCCCCTGATCCAGATGGACGCGAATATCAATCATGGCAGCAGCGGGGGGCCTGTATGTAATGAAAATGGGGAAGTAGTGGGACTTACCACTTTTGGCAGCATCGAAAATACAGGAGGGCTGGCGGCGGGACTTAATTTTGCGGTACCGGTGTCGATACTGGGCGAATACCTGGATACGGCAGGGATCACTCCCCGGGTCAGCAGCTCTTCCCGTCTCTTTGCACAGGCAGTGGCGTTCTATGATAAGGGGCATTACAAGGCCGCCCTCCACAAGTTCGAGGCGGTACGAAAAGCGAACCACCTTTACCCGGGTTTATATATTTACATGAATGATTGCCGGGAAAAGATCAAAAAAGGGCTGGATGGTGGTTCGACGCCGGTCAAGCGCCTCCTTTTGATCACGACCTTCCTGCTCCTGGCAGGAGGAGCTATTGTTTGGGCAGGTCTGCGTCGTCAAAAGTAGCCATTACTTCGTCTATATAGGTCTTGCGGGTTTGTTTCAAAAAACGCCAGCCTTTGAAGAAAAGGGTCAGGTTCGATACGATGGTCACCAGCAGGATCAGGAGTATTCCCGACTGAATTACGTTAAGGTGAAAACCATTTCCTGCCCTATACTTTCCGGATACATTATATATCACCATCGTCAGCAGACCGGTAAGCAGGACGGTAAATATCAATTGTATCACCCGGAAGATATGGGTGAAAACCCTGGCGCGATAAGAGATGGTGAAATGCCGGTAGTATCTGTCCCGTATCAGCAGAAGTTGAGCCGGATACCCCAGCGTTAAAAGACTGAGCAATACTGTGGCAAGCATCACATTGATTTCTTCCCTCGTGGCAAGTCCCCCAGGCTGAAGCCAGGCGCTGAACAGCATCAGGCTAACAACACTTCCAAGAATGATCGTGGAAACAGAAAAAGCTCTTATGCCTTTCACCGATCTCACGGCTTATCCTGGTTGTCCCTTTCCTTCCACATGGAATACCACCGCAACAGCCTGAAATTCAAAAAGACATTGACCACAGGACATAGCCCAAGCAACAGGATAAAGACCCCACACGCACGGACCTGCCCTATAGTGACACCCTTGGCCTGCGGCATGGATGATTGCATTGTCTGCAAAAGATCCTGTGGATGCTGAATGATGGCAAGACTATACGTTATATATAAAAGACCGAAAAAAAGTGCCGCAAAGCCGACAAACCGGATGCCGGCAGATGTTTGCCTGTTCAATGGTATGGCCGGGTTCCGGATGCTTTTATGCAGCTGGAGGGCCGCGTAGGCATGCAAAACAACCGAGCTGAGCAGGAAAGCGCTTGCTATCAATGGCAAGTTTCCTGTCCCCAATGAGAATAGCAGCCCAAATACGCATATCAGACCCCATACCACAAGGCAGATCCAGGACAAGACGGACGCGATGCTTACTATTTTTTTCATTAGCTGCCTGGTTTCAAAGCAATGGATAATTCATCCAGCTGTCGCTGATCGATTGTGCTGGGTGCATCCAGCATCACATCCCTTCCGCTGTTGTTCTTGGGGAAAGCGATAAAATCACGGATGCTCTCGCTGCCGCCAAGGATGGCGCATAGCCTGTCGAACCCAAAGGCAATGCCTCCATGAGGAGGAGCGCCATATTCAAAAGCTCCCAGCAGGAACCCGAACTTATGAAGGGCTTCTTCCTCGCTCATCCCCAGGGCTGCAAACATCTTTTCCTGCAGCTCCCGCTGGAAGATACGGATAGAACCGCCCCCGATCTCATTCCCGTTGAGCACCATGTCATAGGCATTCGCCTTGATATTGGAATAGGGATGCTCCAGGTACTTTTCCGCGTTCTCGATCACGGGATTGTTGTTGATCATTACGCTGATATCCGAAGGTTTGGGGGAAGTGAAAGGGTGATGACGGGCCACCCAGCGGTTCTCTTCCTCGGCATATTCGAACAATGGGAAATCCAGCACCCAAAGGAGCTTGAACTCATTATCTTTCCGAAGACCCAGACGCCGGCCCATTTCCAGGCGCAGCTCGCTCATGGCTTTACGGGTACGTTCTTCCCTGCCCGCGAGGATGAGCACCAGGTCGCCGGGGACGGCCCCGGCCGCGGTGGCAATGGCTTTTAGCTTCTCTTCATTGTTAAATTTATCTACGCTGCTTCTCAAACTGCCATCCGCATTGTATTTAATAAATACTAAACCCTGCATGCCTATTTGCGGGCGTTTGACCCATTCGGTAAGCTCATCCGTCTGTTTGCGGGTATATTCGCTGCAGCCAGGCACGGCAATGGCCAGCACGGTCTCTGCATTGTCGAATACGCCAAACCCCGCTCCATTGATCAGCTCA
>DASZVM010000260.1:0-5123 GCA_035547295.1 Puia sp.
TGACGTCCTCCCCTTTCACACTGTACCAGTCTTCCGGGAGCAGTTCCCATTTGATACGGGTTATATTGCTGTCAGGCTGCGACAGGACAACTTCAGCATGTACCGGTACAGCCGGATTGAACATCAGGTCGGAGGGCGCCCCCTTTTTATCCATCAGCATATAGCTGACCTGTGGAGGCATATGCTCCGGGTACTTCCCGGTCCACAGGTATTGCATGAGACTGACCGACTCCGACCTGTTTCCGTCCTCATCGAACATGCTGAACCAGGTATGGGTGAATTCCTGTTTCTGTCCCCAGAAAAACACCAGCGATCCCAGAAATCGGGGGTCTTTTTGCGGCATATACTTTTCGTAACGTTCCTGGTACATCTCTGCCTTCTTGGTGCTGCTGTTTTCAATAAAGGCTCCCCAGGCAGTATGCGCCGTGCCGATCCACGCACCATCGATACCCCATTCCGTCAGCAGATAAGGTCCATTCCAAAACCAGCTGAGACTGCCGATCTTGTCCTTCATATCCAGTATCCTGTTGAAAACATTAAGGGAAATAAAATCGATCTTGCTCCTGCGCAAGACGTTAAAGATGTATTTGGCATGGACGTTCAGGATCGTCGTGGTCACGGGATGGTCCGGGTCTTCCGCATGTATCATGTCGACGATATTGGCGAAGGCGCTATAAAAATCGTTGTAATGGCGGCTGAAAGGGAAATAGAGTTCATTGCCGACACACCAGATCAGGAGGGCCGGATGATGCTTGTATCTGTTGACCACCTGGAAAAGGGCTTTATACTGCTCCCGGACCTTACTCGTATCATGATAGAAGCTCATAGGGTCTGCATAACGAAAGGGTAGCCCGGCTACAACAGCCAGGTGGTTTGCTTCTGCACTATCCAATATCAACCCCAGATTGACCGTATCCCATACCCTGATCGTATTGCCCCCTGCTTCCTGAAGGGCAGCCAGATGGGTATATCCGCTTCCGCCCTTTATAAAAAAAGGATGTCCATTCCGGTACAAGGTGAATTTTCCGTCTTTACGATCGATAAATACCTTTCGGTTTACGGCAGGCGGCACTCGTTTGGTGGAACAAAAAGGGAAAAGTATAATCAATATCAATAAAGTGACGGACTGTCTGAACATGATCATAATTAGCTCTCGCTAAAAACAAAATACATGCCGTAAAAATAAGAAACTTATTTATTTAAATATCAATAACTTATCTCCTTTATTCACCAAACAACCATCTACTTCAAAGCGATGGAAAGCCGTTCTCCTGCCGACAGCAACACCGGTGTATCGAGCATGATCTCCACATGCCCGGCATCCTTTTTAAACGTGGTCGTCAGCTGCCTCTCATTTGTTCTTACCACTACCTCCTGAAGCTGTTGTGTTCCCAGCGGCTTGATCCGTATCTTCTGCAATTTGAGCCGGCCATATATCAGTCGATAGGTTGCCGAAAATGTCCCTGCCTTCCTTTCCTGGCCATGGCACGCGCATAATGGTCGCTGCACTCGATCTTGTTGTAAGGGTTCCGTTTGGCGCCATGATATCGTTCATGGATCATCCGTGTCAGGATCAGGGATTCGTCGGTCATGCCTTCCGCCATCATATGGGAGGCCACCTGGTGCTCAAAACCGCTCATGCACTCATGAAAATACCCCAATTGCCAGGTCTCATTCTCTCCGTATGGCTTCGGCTCATTGGATGGGTTGGTGTTCATGATCATCCCGCGTAATCGCCTTCTTCGGCCGACCCGTTATCTTGCTCATAAGTAAGAACAGACGCTTTAATAACGTCCACACATAACAAAAAAAACAAAAAGACGCACGCAAAGCCGGTCAGGTCGACCTGAAAAAACAGATCATTACAGATCAATCAATTAAACCATGCAAACAAAAAAGTCGCACAATGTGCGACTTCAAGACAAAATTCTGTATAACCTTCAGTAGATCAATTCACAATCTCCACGACCCACGCCTTAAGCCTCCTATCCCATCTTTCCCTCCAATCCCTTCCTCGGATCTTCCGTCTTCTTCAGGGCCGTCTCCGCCGCGCTGTTCAAAAAACCGACTGTAAGCCGGTCGTTCTCAAACACACACGTGATCCTGTCTCCAAAGATCGCCTCCACCATCCGCACATTCAGCTGCAGGGTATGGTCATCGACCCAGGTGGCTGTACCGGCCGTCTTCGAAGGCATGGGGAAGAGCTCTTTCACACCGAACACATACGGCTCCCGGTGATTATTCAACACCCAATGTTCCCAGCCAAAATTTAGTACAGCCGTCTTACCTCCTTTTCCTACGCTCAGTCTGCAGCCCTTATCCGAAATATCAAAACGCATCGTTCCGATCCCCAGCGCATTATCATCCATCATCCATTTCTTACCGGACGCCGGCGCGCCGCCTGACCGCTTTATACCCTTCGCCGCAGGCAGCTCCAGCGCCGCCAGTTCCTTCTTTAACTCCATCAGGGAGGAAGCATCCTCTTGCAATGCATGATCCATCATCCCTCCCGGCAAATGATCCCATATTATATTCATCGACTTCTGCATGTCGGGGCTTTGTCCTGTGACCGCCAGCACAGCATCGTACTGCGGCATGACGATACAGAATTGCCCGAACGCCCCATCGCCTCTGTAAAACCCGTGCGTACACCGCCAGAACTGATACCCATAACCCTGTGACCAGTCCCCGTTATTCACCTGCGATTCCGTCTGATGGCTGGTAGCTTCCTCCACCCAGCTTTCCGTAAGAATGGATGTTCCCTTCCATTGTCCTTTTTGCAGATACAGCTGTCCTAATTTCGCAATGTCCTCCGTCCTTACCCGCAGTCCATATCCCGCCGTGTTCAACCCCTGCGGAGATGTTTCCCAATCATACCCCGTAATACCCAGAGACTGGAATAGCCGGGGTGCAAGGTACTGTTCCAGCGTCTGTCCGGTTATTTGATGTACGATGGCTCCCAGCATATAGGTATTGCCCGTGTTGTACATAAAATGAGTGCCCGGGGCAAACTCCACAGGCTGCGCAAGATAGGTTTGGACCCAGCTTTCCTTACCCGCTCTCATGGCAGGTAACGTATCCTGGGCGTGCCCTGTATTCATGGTCAGCAGGCTTCGTACGGTCATCTGCTGCAAATGCTCGCCGGGCGCGTCAGGCAGATCATGAGGGAAAAAGGAGATGACCTTCGCGTGTATATCCAGCTTACCTTCTTTCACCAGCAGCCCGATAGCAGTGCTGGTAAAGCTCTTGGACAATGAATATAAGGAGTGGACAAACGCCGGTTCATAAGGTTTCCACCAGCCTTCAGCTACCACATGTCCATGACGCAGCAGCATAAAGCTATGCCAGCTGATGCCGGAAGCATTCGCAGCCGCGACAAAATCACGGATCGACTGGGAAGTGACGCCCTGTGATGCAGGTGTGGCCCGGGGAAAGCTGGAGGCATCCCCCATAAACCCCAACCCGCTCAACCCCGGCAACGCAGGCACGAGCCCCCAGCCCAAAATACCTCCGCCGGTCATTTTGATAAACTCCCTCCGGTTTGTATACATAGGTCAAAACTTTTTATACTTTTATATAGATCTTTTTCCTGTCCAGCAGGTACGCTAATAACCAAAATGTCACGACGGTAAAAACAGCATCCAGTAGCGATCCGTTCATAAAGCCAAACGCAGGCGAAAAAACATGATCATACATCCACCCGCTGACCCTGAACAGACCATACAGCCTCGGCAGTATCCCGCTGATCATAAAAACAAACAGGGCGTTTTTTCCAAATACGTCAAAGAATTTGCTCCACCATCCCCTTATCTCCCGCATCTCTATGACATACATCAGCACGCAAAGCACCAGGATGGCGAGTCCCGTTGTATACACTACGAACGAACTGCTCCAGATCTTCTTGTTTATCGGGAAGAGCATATCCCAGCAAAAGCCGGTAAAAATAAAGACACAGCCCACGACGAACAGGCTTGCTATCATCTCATAGGTCTTGCCCTTCTGTAGAATATAATGGCCCACCAGGTACCCGAAGATCACCTGCACCACGGCCGGCAACGTGCTGGCAAGACCCTCCGGATCAAATGCCACACCCTCGCCTTTATACATATGGGCTGCACCAAGCACCGCCTTGTCGACCGCAGTACCAAAATATCCCTGCAGGCTGTAAGGATCACCGGGAGCTCCTGCCAGCAGGCAAACTGCCCAATAACCCAGCAGCACAACGGCCCCTGTCGCCAGCGCCACTCTTATTTTGCCATAGTAGATGATCAGCGAGGCAAAACAATAGGCCAGCGCGATACGCTGCAGCACTCCGAGGATACGGATACCACCGGGCTCTCTCCCCGGTACCGCCGGTACCGTCCAGGACTTGAAGACCAGGTGATCCCCCGACCATTTGAAAAAAGGGAACCAGTTCAGGAACAACCCGATACCGAATATCAGCAAAGTCCTGGTAAAGACTTTTTTCAAAAAAGCCCCATCACCGGCATCCCGTAGCCGCGGCATTACAAAGGCCATGGCATTGCCCACCGCAAAAAGAAAAAATGGAAAGACCAGGTCTGTCGGCGTACAGCCATGCCAGGGGGCATGTTCCAATGGGGCATAGATATAACTCCAGCTGCCGGGATTGTTCACCAATATCATAAATGCCACCGTGGCTCCCCGGAAGACATCCAGCGAATAAAAACGTTGTTTCAAATGCAGACGGTTTAGACCCCAATATACTTAAAGCTAAACATTTCCCGGATTTTATACTAATTTCGGGGCATGCAGCTCACAGCAAAACTCATACAGCTTCTTCCTTTACAAACAGGCACAGGCAAAAATGGCCAATGGAAAAAACAGGAATTCATCGTAGAGACCGAAGGTACTTACCCCAAAAAGGTCTGCATCTCTATCTGGGGCGATAAGATCGATGAAAGCCAGCTAAAGATCGGCAACGACCTGAAGATCGACTTTGACATCGAAAGCCGCGAATACAACGGCAGATGGTACACCGACGTAAAAGCCTGGAAGATCGAGGTCGCAGGCACAGACAGCCCAAAACCTTCCGGGAACCCTGGCAAAGGCATGCCCACGCCGGCCAACGACCAGGATGACCTGCCATTTTAGAGAGGCTTTCT
>DASZVM010000261.1:0-3743 GCA_035547295.1 Puia sp.
CTGAGATCAGATTTCTCTTTATAATGATCAACGTCTTTGCTATCATATCAGCTATCTTGTTCTGGCTCAAGAAGATACAACCTCAGCCTTTTTTGCTTTTCTCTATCCTCTGGTTCCTCCTATGGCTGACCATCCGGCGGCTGCTGCCCCTAAGCATCTATAAAAGGAACGCTACTTTCCACGATACGTTCATACTCACCCTGGAAGAAAGGGGGATGCTGCTGGAAACAAAAAAAGGCAGCCAGCGATGGAACTGGGAGAATTTCAGCGCTTTTAAAGAAACGGCCTATTTCTTTCACCTGTATTTTGACTCCCGGAGCTTCTTTCTGATACCCAAGGATTCCTTTAGGGATATCACGGAGATCCAGGCTGCCAGACACCTGCTGAAGCAACATATCCAGGGATAAAGAATAATATCCTTATACGGGATAACTTATCTAACTTGCCTCTGTGGAATTTACAATAACCATTGAACCCAATTTCCCGATCCATGGCCAGGCTCTCTTTCAACAATGCGCATAATGCTTTCTATAGTTCGCTAAAAACATCCGTAGATCAATATTTCAGCAGCCATCAGCTCAGGAAAACAGGTGATTGGAGGCTATATGCAAAAACAGGTGTCCTGGTACCTGCAGCCGTACTTATTTATCTCGGGCTATTGTTCACCTTCCAATCCGGTGGATCGCCCCTTCCCTGGTATGTGTGGTCAGGGGGTGTACTATTTTGCGGATTGCTTGGGCTTATAATGGCCAGCATTGGGTTTAATGTCATGCATGATGCCTGTCACGGCAGCTATTCCAGCCGGAAATGGGTCAACGGGCTAATGGGGCTTTCGCTCAATGCCCTGGGTGGAAATGCCTTTATCTGGAAGTTTAAGCACAACATCATCCATCATACGTATACGAATGTGGATGGTATCGACGATGACATCGCCAAGAGCCCGGTGATGCGTCACTGTCCGAGTCAGAAATGGGTGCCGGCCCATCGGTTCCAACATATTTATGCGGTGTTGATCTACGCGCTCTCGTCTTTTCTTTGGGTGGCGATGCTGGACTTTATTAAATATTTTTCACAAAGGATCGTCTTCACTCCCCTGCAAAAAATGGATATCCGGGAACATATCGTATTCTGGCTCAGCAAACTGCTGTATGCTGTTCTTTATGTCGTACTGCCGGTGTATTGCGTGGGCTGGAGGGCCTGGGCCATTGGTTTTACCTGTATGCATCTCGCGCTGGGGTTTACCCTGGCCATTATATTCCAGCTGGCGCATGTCGTGGAAAGCACTGAATTTACCCACATCGGCGAGGGTGAAACGAAAAAGCTGGACGAAGAGTGGGCCATACACCAGGTGAAGACGACTGCAAACTTTGCCCCGGGGAATAAGATCATCTCCTGGTTTGTCGGCGGGTTGAATTTCCAGGTGGAGCATCACCTGTTCCCCCGTATCAGTCATATTCATTATCCGGCGATCAACCTGATCGTAAAGGACACCTGCCGGGCATACGGCATCGATTACCATGAATTCCCGACCATGCGGCAGGCATTACGTTCTCATTTCAATATGATGCGGCAACTGGGAAGAAAGCCCCTGTAGCGACCAGCCATTGCCGGCTGCGAAGATCAGTGTCCCCTCTCCAGCAACCCTATCACCAGCTCCTTGTAGCTCCTGCCGATGGGTATCTGCTTATTCCCTATCTCGACATCGGTGGCCGTAAAGGCGCTGACCTTGTCTTTTGCCACAATAAAGCTCCGGTGGATACGGATAAAATTGTTCTTCGACAGGAGGTCTTCGATGGCGCTCAGCTGGAATTTTGTCAGAATGTTTTTTTCCCGGGTAGTGATACGGACATACTCCCGGAGACTTTCGATATACAGTATCTCATCCAGGAACACCTTCACTTTCTTTTTACCTACGGAGAAAAAGACGTAGCTTCTTCCCCGAGCCTCCGCAGGGAGGGGGAGCGGCCTGTTATCCAACGGCTGATCGAGCTTATTCACGGCCTTTAAAAAACGACTGAACCGGATGGGCTTTAACAGATAATCCACCACATTCAGTTCGAATGCGGTAAGGGCATAATCCTTATAAGCGGAGACGATGATGACATAAGGCGGGTTATGCAGGGATTCCAGGAACTCCATTCCTTTCAGCTTTGGCAAATGGATGTCCAGGAAGAGCAGATCGATCTTCTCTTTCTGCAGCAGCTCCATGGCATAGATGGCGTCGGTGCAGACGGAACGCAGCTGGAGGAAGGGCACCTGCCGTACGTAATCGGTAAGTATCTCGGCCGACAAAGGCTCATCCTCGACGATAAGACAGCTATATTTCAACATAGCTTTCCAAATTTAAAAAAAGGTTGACGGTAAAAAGATGATCGTTGTTATGGACATCCAGCCTGTAATCCTTATAGCTCAGCTCCAGCTGTCTTTTTACATTGAGGAGCCCGATGTTGGTTCCATTATGGCACTGGTGATCTTTATCTTTTGTATTCTCGATGGTGAAATCGAGCCGTCCCTCCTTTGCCTGGATATCTATCCGGATAAAGGATTCAAAACGCGTCTCGCTGACGCCATGCTTAAAAGCATTCTCCACAAAAGGCAGCAACAGCAAAGGGGCGATCCTGTAGCACCCGTTGTCCAGCGATTTGTTAAACCCCACGGAAAGTCTTTCGTCATAACGTATCATCTCCAGCTCCAGGTAGTCCTCGATCACCTTGATCTCATCCGACAGGGTGATAAGATCGCTGCGGGATTCGTACAGGATAAACCGCAACAGCTCAGACAGCTTCATGACCACTTCCGCGGTATCCTCGGACCTTTTCCTGGCCAGTCCATAGATATTGTTCAGGGTGTTGAGAAGGAAGTGGGGATTGGTCTGGTTACGGAGGAACTTCAGCTCAGCCCCTAATTTTTCCTTTACGAGGCTTTTCTCCCTTTCCTTTGTCACCAGCTGTATGCGTACGAATTTTATGGAAGCCGACAGCCCGGCGATAAACCCGATGTCCATGGCAGCTACGATGACATTGCCGATGCCGAATGTATTTCCATCGGGGATGATGCCTCCATAGACTTTTTCATACAGGATATAGTGGGATGTGAGCCTGTAGAGGATAATGCTGACGACATAGACGGCGATCACCTCCGTTACTATCCTGCTCATACGCTGTGCTCCGGCCGATATGTTGGGGATGGTTACATACAGCACAAAATAGCTCAGCAGCAATTTGTACGGCATGTTGATCAGCGCGGCCTGTACGGCAATACCCAGCATCCTTGCAGAGCTGATGTTCTTAAAGGAAGGCCCGACCCAGGCCCAGGCCAGCATGGTGTCCTGCACGACATACAGCACCCAAAAAGCGATATGCAGCCAGATCCTTTTCATTCGGATATAAAAGTCGGGAAAATTGTCGGGAAACGGGCCGGAGGTCTGTCGTGGCAAGGTGCCTGACCAGTGAAAAACTACCGAACCGCGGACAAGACCCCACGGGCGGCGGTGTACAACCTATCAACAGCGCCTATCCACCGGCAGGCGCCGTATGATGTCTTTTGCCGGCTGCCGGTAGAGTAGGGTTGGGACATTGCCGTGGGTAACAGATATTCGATATATGCGCACCAACCTACTCCCGATCGCCATTGTCCTTTTTGGTATTCCCTGGATCGTATTTGGGATACAACATTTCATGTATGCGGATTTTGTCAGGGAGCTGGTACCGGCCTACATGCCCGTGAGGATCTTCTGGGTCTAT
>DASZVM010000262.1:0-4606 GCA_035547295.1 Puia sp.
AAGCCCTATCCGGGGATGAAAATAGGATATGAAATATACAAAGGGCTCCTCCGTATTACCTCGCAGACGTTCCATCTTCAATATCTTCTTATCCATGTCAATGTTGAAGAATTCGGCAATATGATCGTCCGGCAAAACCCAGCTGATATGCAGCTCATAATTTTTGACTACGATCCCCCGGGCATGCATTTCCTGGGAAAAAGAAAGCCAATTCATTGATTTCAAGCTCATTCTGGGATGCGCTACTTTTGTGCCCATCCTTTTTTTCCTCACCAGCAGCTCTTCGAACACCAGCTTGTTGATCGCCTGGCGCAGGGTCGTACGGGATATTCCCAGGTCCCTGGCGAGGTCCACTTCGTTTGGCAACAACTTACCACTCTGATATTCAGGGGCTTTTATAAGCTCTCGCAGCAGGTTTTCCGCTTGGGCATGCAGTGGCAGGGGACTATGTGGATCTATGCTGAGTTTCATCACGGAATAAATTTCATCAAAAAAATTTGTATTAAAGAATTAAACAATTATGTTTGTACATATTGAAATTGTAGGAACAAATTCAATCCAACCAAAACATAATGCCATATGAGTGAACGCACCTTTACTGCTTTTGCATTGGGAAGCCTTCTCTTTTTATCCCTGTTTGCTCCCACCCTATCCCTCAAAGCGCAGGAGCCCATTACCCTCTCCGGCCGGGTCACCGATGACAAAGGAATGGCCATGCCGGGCGTAAGCGTTTCAATAAAACACACCCAGGCCGGTACCTCGACAGGCAAGGACGGCAATTATACCCTGAGAACAGCAGAACGGAGAGACACCCTTGTGTTCACCTTCGTAGGTTATATCCAGCAGGAGGTCCCTATTGCCGGCCGGAAACGCATCGACATCATCCTGCTGGAAAAAAAGAACGACCTCGACGAAGCGGTAGTCGTCGCATACGGCCAGCAAAAAAAAGAAAGTCTCGTAAGCTCCATAACGACCATCTCTCCAAAAGAAATAAAAGGACCTACAAGCAATCTGACGACGATGCTGGCGGGTCGTATATCCGGCCTGATCTCCTACCAGCGCAGCGGCGAACCAGGCGCCGATAACGCTTCATTCTTTATCCGGGGCATCACCTCCTTCGGGTCCGGAAAGCTCGACCCGCTGATACTGATAGACGGAATGGAATCGTCCGTGACCACCCTGGCCCGTCTTCAGCCGGACGATATAGCCGGCTTTTCCATATTGAAAGACGCGGCAGCTTCCTCCCTGTACGGCGCACGCGGCGCCAACGGCGTCATCCTGGTGACGACAAAATCCGGTAAGGCGGGCGATACCCGCATGAACGTGCGTTTTGAGAACTCCATCTCCACCAATACGCAGAACTTCCGGCTGGCGGATAACATCAGCTACATGAAGTTGTCGAACGAGGCGGCGCTGACACGCAATCCCATCGCGCCTTTGCCCTATACGCAAAACAAGATCGATCATACCATTGCCCGCGATAACCCCCTGCTCTATCCCAACAATGACTGGATCGGGGCCTTGATCAAAGATTACACCAGCAACCAGCGCCTGAACCTGAACATCAGCGGCGGGGTCAACCGGGCCCAGTATTATGTCGCCATCACGGCCAATAAGGACAACGGCATACTGAAAGAACAAAAAGCCAGCGCTGTCGACAACAATATCAATTTGCGGAGCTACCAGATCCGTGGCAATATCAATGTCAAGCTCACCCCTACCACGGAAGCCATCCTGCGGACTTCGGGTGATTTCGACGATTACACCGGGCCTTCCGGGGGCGGGTTCGACTTCAATGCCATGGCGCCGACCACCGGCGGAAGCGCCATTTTTGCCAGCGCCCTGAACGCCAACCCCGTGTTATTCCCTGCCACCTTCCCTGCCTCTGCGCTGCCGGGCGTCAGGCATCCCCTGTTCGGGAATGCGCCGCGTGGTCAGAATGGGGAAGTGTATGCAAACCCTTTTGCCCAGATGGTCTCGGGCTATCAGCAATACAATACCTCCCTGCTCAATATCCAGCTGGAGCTCAAACAGGACCTGAAATTCATCACCCAGGGGCTTTCCGCAAGAGGCATGGTCTATACCAAACGGTATTCGTACTTCAATATGAACCGTCATTATACCCCTTTCTTCTATGCAGCCAGCCCTTCCCTCACGGACCCCAAAGGATATATCCTGACGCTCCTGAATGAAAGCACGGCTACGGAATACCTCAGCTACGATCCCTCGGAAGGTCAGAAGGTCGTCAACACCACCACCTATGCGGAGCTGGCAATAAATTACAACCGTACTTTCAACAGGGTACATAACATCAGCGGACTGCTCATCGGGATACAAAGGAACTATCTCAACGCCAACGCCGGCGACCTGCAATCTTCGCTGCCCTTCAGGAACCAGGGCGTGTCCGGCAGGTTCACCTATGGCTACGACAACCGCTATCTGCTGGAAGCAAACTTTGGCTACAATGGTTCGGAACGCTTTGCAAAGAACAACCGGTTCGGGTTTTTCCCCTCCATCGGCGTAGCCTGGAACGTACACAATGAAAAATTCTTTGGCAACTGGTCAGGGCCTGTCACCAAGCTAAAGTTCCGCGCCACCACAGGTCTTGCCGGTAACGACCAGATCGGCAACGCCGGCGACCGGTTTTTCTACCTCTCCAATGTCAGCCTCAGCGATGGCAACTACAGCAGCTATTTCGGAGACAACTATAGCTACTACCGTCCGGGCGTATCCATTTCCCGGTATGCCAACAACGAGATCACCTGGGAAAAGTCCAGGAAAGACAACCTCGGCATGGACCTGACCTTGTGGAATTCCCTGAATGTCATCGTAGACGTCTATCATGAACGACGTACCAATATATTGATGCAAAGGGCCTATATCCCCACTACCATGGGTCTCACCGCGCCTGTCAGCGCAAATGTAGGCGTGGCCGAAGGCAAAGGTGTGGATGTGGCAGTTGATTACAATAAGACCTTTGGCAAAGCCTGGCTCCAGGTGAGGGGTACCTTTACTTATGCCGCCAGCAACCTCCTGGTGAACGAAGAGCCCGAATACCCTTCCAATATGAAATACCTCTCCCGGGTAGGCCAATCCCTGAACGAAGCATATGGTCTGGTGGCGGAAAGGTTGTTCGTGGATGACGAAGATGTAAAAAACTCACCCAAGCAAACCTTTGGCGAAACAAGGGGCGGAGATATCAAATACCGGGATCTCAATGGGGACGGACAGATCACCGGACTGGATATGATCAACGGGCTTGGCTATCCCACCACACCGGAGATCATCTATGGGTTCGGGTTTTCATTCGGTTTTTCAAATTTCGACATCAGCACCTTCTTCCAGGGGTCTGCAAGGTCTTCACTGTTCATCGATCCGTCGAAGATATCTCCCTTCGTGGCTGACGGAGGTTACCAGCATGGACTTTTAAAGGTTATCGCCGAAGATCACTGGTCGGAAGACCACCGCAACCTCTATGCCTTCTGGCCAAGGCTGGGACTCACGCAAAACAATAATAACAACCAGTCTTCCAACTGGTGGATGCGCAACGGCGCCTTCCTCCGGATGAAAAGCGCGGAAGTCGGCTACAACGTAAAGGAAAGAACGCTCAAACGTTATCATCTCTCGGGGCTGAGGTTCTATCTCAACGGCACCAACCTGCTGCTGATCAGCGCCTTTAAGTTGTGGGACCCGGAACAGGGCGGCAACGGGCTCAACTATCCTGTACAAAAGGTATTCAACATGGGGGTGAACATCCAATTATAAAAGCCATTAAATCAAGGTAAATGAAAACGTCCTATATATTCTCCATACTATCCCTTCTCATGGCCGCACAGGCATGTAAAAAAAGCTATCTCGACATCGTGCCGGACAATGTTGCGACCCTGGACAATGCTTTTGCCAACAGGAATGAGGCCGAGAAATATCTGTTCACCTGCTACTCCTATCTGCCGGAAGAAGGCCATCCCGATAAGAACCCGGCCTTTAGCGGCGGTGACGAAGCATGGACCTACTGGCCCATGTCGGAAGACTATTTCTACCTGGACCCCTACCATATCGCAAGGGGTGAGATGAACAAGACGGAACCTTATCTCAACTATTGGGATGGGTTCGCAGGTAAATCATTGTGGCAGGGCATAAGGTCCTGCAACATATTCCTGGAGAACGTGGACCACGTACCCGACGTCGAGCCCTATGTAAAAGAGCGCTGGATCGCGGAAGCCAAATTCCTGAAAGCCTATTTCCACTGGTACCTTTTCAGGATGTACGGCCCCATTCCCATCGCGGATAAAAGCCTGCCCGTTACGGCCTCTCCCGAAGAAGTAAAAGTTTACAGACAGCCGGTGGACTCGGTTGTGCATTATATCGCCGATTTGCTGGATGAATCCGCTGCCGGTGAAGACAACAACGGGCTGCCCCTGATCATCACCAGCAGCTCCACCGAAATGGGGCGGGTAACGAAGGTAGCTGCCCTTGCCATCAAAGCACGTCTGCTCGTCACGGCAGCAAGCCCGTTGTTCAATGGTAACAATGATTTCACAGGCATGAACGGGAAGGACGGCGCCCCCTTATTCAATAGCCAGTACGACGCGGGCAAATGGACAAA
>DASZVM010000263.1:0-5239 GCA_035547295.1 Puia sp.
GGAGGGGCTCATCGTTTGAGTGGCCGATGGCAGTGACAAAGATGGATTTCAGGGTGAGCGCAGCAACTGCAATATCGGTATTATCGAACAATTGGATGTTCTCTCCCCCACCCCTGGAAATGATCTCCCAATCCGTCCTGTCGATAAAGCATACAAACCCGTTCGACCCATGCTGCGCTATGTAATAACCCTTTGCCGGATCCAACAGATAAACAGTAGCCGCAGCGCGCAGATGAGGTGGCAGGGCGCTTAAGGCAAGTTCTGTCTCCAGGCCCGCCGGCGGAAAACGTGGCACCGTCGATCAGCACGAACAGGTTGCCATTATAATGATCCGTTCCGTCTAATGTCGTTTTGCCCGGCAAGTTTCCAAAAGCGGGTCGAAAATCATACTCATAATGGCCGTTTTTTACAACGCCTGTCGGCTTAAAGCTTTGATAAAAGCTCCCGGTTCTCACCGTATCAAAGTATTGGGCAAACCTGATTTTTGCAGGGTCCGGTACACTTGTCCACATATCTCCTACCATTTGAAAAGATGCGTCCGCAAGATAAGTTAAGAGCTTTGCCCCTATCCTGATGTCCCCGCCCGTATTGTGCCTTAGATCGATGATCTGATCTTTAACCCCTTTTGCATGTATCTCTTCAAATGCTTTTTCAAAAATAATAGTGTCCGTATATTGATAACTGTGAACTTCAAAACAAGCGACAGACCCGTTTTAAAAAAAACGCAGCGGCAGGTAATCCGTATTGGAAGATACCGTCCATTCTTTATAATTATCCGCTTCGTTTACCGGCTCAGCCTGGGGTGTCGCCAAAGGTACGGTGTCGGTAGATAGCGTTCTTACTTCGCCTCCGGTTGTCCGAAGAGTGATGTTGTATGGAGGTATCCAGTGGTAATACTTATTGCACGCATCTTCAAACCCATCATATTCGCTTAAAAAAAGCTCTTTAAAAGTTTTATTATTGCCGTCCATCGCATACAGGTCCCCCACGTGCCGTATGATCTCGGATACAGGCACGTTGTTCATGGTCAGCAATTCGTCTCCTGTCTTAAGCTCCTTCACCTGATGGGTCGTCACCCACGCTCTTCCATTCCTTACCAGCACTTCAAAAGGTAAATGAGCCATTCTGTCCCCTGCAATAGGTTTATAACTCCCGGAATGGGCCAGCTGTGTATGTCCGCATTTTAAGGCGCTTATAAAGGATAGATCGCAGCGATGAATTCATCCTCCGACATAGGCTTATTAAGCAACAATGCCGTGCGCTTGTATAAATAAGAAGCGTGCTGCGGTTTGTAGAAGTCGGTTTTGTAGCAGGTTCATATTTCCCGGATACAGGTCAATTTTAGCATATTCTAAAAATACGAAAAGAATCTGAAAATATAACTCTATGTATTAAAATGTTTTAGCAATTTATTGGCGGTTCTTTATCAATAAAAGATTAACTTGTCATCTCTTAATCATTCATTGTATGAATATCTATGTATCTAATCTGAGCTTCAATGTTCAGGATGAGGACCTAAGGGAATTTTTTACACCTTACGGGGAAGTTGTTTCAGCCAGGATCATCAACGACAAGGAGACCGGTCAGTCCAGGGGGTTCGGTTTTGTAGAGATGAAGGATGGCGCAGCTGCAAGGAAAGCAATAGAAGAGCTCAATGACGCCACCGTCGATGGCCGTAACATTAAAGTAATGGAAGCCAGACCAAAAGAGCAAAAACCTTTCCGCGGCAACAGTGGTGGTGGAGGGTATAAAAAAAACCGGTGGTAATATTATAACTTCAATTAAAAAAATATGGCGAGATCCAAAGAGGCATTCAACAAACGGGAAAAGGAAAAGCAACGCCAAAAAGAAAAGCAGGACAAGCGTGAGAAAATGGAAGATCGTAAAGCCAATCAGGTTAAAGGAAAGTCATTGGATGACATGATGGCCTATATTGACGAAGACGGCAACATTACATCTACTCCGCCAGACCCTGAAAAAAAGAAAGTTTTCAACGTAGAGGATATTCAGATCGGCGTAACAAGACCAAAAGAGATCGAAGAGCCTATTAAAGAAGGCAGAGTTGATTATTTTAATGAACCGAAAGGCTTTGGTTTCATCATTCAAAATAATGGTGAAAGAGTTTTTTTTCATGTCAATCAGGTCACCGGCATGGTCCGTGAAGGTGATCAGGTGAATTACACCGTCGAAAAGGGACCGAAAGGGCTGAATGCCGTGGGCGTTTCGAAAAAGCCATAGGCTCCATTAGTAGAAATGGAAAAGTTACGATCGTATATTCATTCCCTTATCGATCTCTCGGAAGATGCCTGGAAGGTGTTCAGGCCCGCCCTTATGACCATGGAATATAAAAAGGGCCATTGTTTTTTACAGGAAGGGCAGGTATGCAACAACTTGTTCTTTATCTCTTCAGGTTACTGCCGTGCATTTTATAAGAAGGGAGATCAGGAAGTGAACATCAGTTTTTTCTTCGAGTCCGATATAGCTACCAATCTCAATAGTTTCTACAACGGTGGAAGATCCGAATTTTCTATCCAGGCCTGTGAAAGCGGCACAGCCATTGTCTTCGACAAGCAGAAATTGTTTGCAGCCGCGCAGGAAAACCAGGAAATAGAGACGCTGGGCAGGCTATGCGTCACCCAAACTGCGGCAAGGCTGGAAAGTCATGCC
The DNA here is from genome assembly GCA_035547295.1 of Puia sp. Taxonomy (GTDB): domain Bacteria; phylum Bacteroidota; class Bacteroidia; order Chitinophagales; family Chitinophagaceae; genus Puia. Next base: position 2,668 of record DASZVM010000263.1, read on the forward strand.
AGCCTGTTCAAGATAATGACACCGCAGGAGCGGTATGAATATTTGGAAGAATATCATCCTGCGATGCTTCAGCGTGTGCCTTTGAACCAGCTTTCCTCCTATCTTGGCATTGCGAGGGAAACATTAAGCCGCATCCGTGGCCGAAGGTCATAGCCTCCTTTTTGTGACGATCGTCACTTGTCTCATTCCCTTTACCGGACGACCTTCGTATCAAAATTGAAAACATGAAAATCGAAGGCAAAACAATTTTGATCAGCGGTGCCAGTCGCGGTATCGGGTTTGCGTTAGTCGAAGAAGCGCTGAAGAGGGGTGCAAAACAGATATATGCCGGCGCCCGTACGGCATTTACACATCCGGACCGTCGTGTCACGGTAATGACGCTCAATGTGACTGACGAGGCTCAGATCCGGACAGCTGCCGAAAAGGCCGGATCTCTCGATATCCTGATCAATAATGCCGGCGTCCTGTTTTACGACGATCTTAAAGACCGTACGATGGTGGAACGGCATCTTGCCACCAATTTCTTCGGCATGCATGACATGATACAGGCATTCCTGCCATTGCTGATCCGGTCAAAGGGGGCGGTCGTTAATAACCTGTCCATCCTTGCGCTTGCTCCTCTGCCCCCAACTGCGTCCTATTGTATTTCAAAAGCGGCTGCTTTCTCGATGACACAATCCTTGCGCGCCTTTTTGGCCGGCCGGGGAGTGAAGGTCCATGCCGTTCTTGCCGGCCCCGTCGATACGGATCTGATCAGGCACCTCGACGTACCAAAAGCTTCCCCCGCATCGGTTGCCCAGTGCATTTTTGATGGTATAGAAAAGGGAGATGAGGATATCTTTCCGGATCCTCAGTCAGCACTTATAGCGGAGGGCTGGTCGGGCAGCGCAGCGAAGACGCTTGAACAACGGTTCGCGGCATTGGTAAGATGATTTTGTCGTTTTTTTCCAAACAGGTGAAAATAGTCATTCCATACATTTGCAAAAAGCATAAGATCTATGGCAGACACTTCTTCTAAAAGTAAATTAAAACATGAGCAGGTACAGTATATCGAGTTCCTGTCAAAAGACATTAGCCGCGCCAGGGAGTTTTATACAAAAAGCTTTGGTTGGAAGTTTACCGATTACGGGCCGGACTATACGGCATTCGAAGGTGACTACCTGGACGGTGGGTTCACAACGGGGAAGCCGGTGAAGGGTACTGTTTTAGTCATTCTTTATTCAAACGATATCGAAACTACTCAACAAAAGATCGTTGCGGCCGGCGGCACCATAGTAAAAAAGATCTTTAATTTTCCAGGCGGCAGGCGTTTTCATTTCAAGGACCCTGACGGTTACGAGCTGGCGGTGTGGTCTTTGTAAAAAACTGCCCTGGATTGCGTGAACGCAATCCAGGGCATATGATCAATACCCATCATTCTGCTTCAGATAATCCGGAATATTCGACGCCGCATCGATAGCCGTCTGCGGAATGGGGAAGATCCTTTTATTCTTATCCGTGCTGCTCTTCTCCGTCCAGGTCCCTTCATATTTCCCAAAACGTATCATATCCGTACGCCGTACCATTTCCCAATAAAATTCAAACCCTCTCTCCCTGAACAAAAGGTCCAGGTCCATGGATGTCAAAGGCACGGGGGGCGTGGTCGCCGTACGGGCAGCCCGGACAGTATTTACATCCGCCAGAGCGCCGGCCGCGTCATTCGATCCTCTCAGCTTTGCCTCCGCCCTCATTAAATAGATGTCGGCAAGACGGAGGATGATTATATCCGCCTCTCCTTTGTTCCTCCCGCTGTTGGAGCTTTTGCTGAACTCATATTTCTCCACCCGGTACCCAGTGCTGTAATTGCTGCCCGCAGTCGTAAAATCGACCTGCTCCGTAAAATCCACCGGCAGCGTAGGCTTGCTTCTTGTCGTATTGAACAGCTTGCTGACCTGCAGCTTCCCATCCGGGCATTTTACAAAAGCACCGCTGGCATCCCTGGTAAGGCCGTATTGCTGCCCCCGCAGGATACCACGATTGATGTTGAATGACGCAGCATCCACACAGCCATCCACCTGGGGAAGGTTCTCTTTATAGAACCTCGGGTCGGCGGCGGCAGGGTCGAGGGGCGCAGTAGCAGCCTTCCAGGTTTCAAAGAAGTCCGGTGTAATGGCTGGTCCATCCGTACCATTTGCAGTGGGGAATGCAGGTAAGGGGAACTGGTCTCCGGATAAGGAAAAATAGGCCATCCGGTTATGACTGTTGCTCAGGTCGGGGCGCTGGTCCACCGCAAAGACGATCTCCTTATTGCTATGATTATCGTTGCCGAAAATTGAAAAATAATCAGGGGACAGCGTATAAGTGCCGGAAGAGATGATCTTATTGCAATAGTCGATCACTTTGGTCATATCCTCACTTTTGAAAGTAAAGTTCGCCGCATAGCGATCCCTGTAAACCGCCGCATTCAGATACAAACGAGCTAACAGTCCCCAGACACCTGCCTTGGTGATACGCCCGGGGCCGTTGGCATTATCCAGCGCCGGTTCGACAGCCAGCAGCTCGGATTCGATATATTGTATCGCTTCATCGCCCC
>DASZVM010000264.1:0-4146 GCA_035547295.1 Puia sp.
AAAAAAGTTTTACGCTCGTGTCAGGCATGGTCGGATGGGTCCTTATCACGAAGATCCTGAAGTTCCTGGGTCTGCGATCCCTTAGCCGCCGGGCCGCATGGCATGGGTTGGGGGACCTGGTGGTCTGCCTGTTTATCATTATAATGAAAGCCGGCGGTTAAAGCATATTTGGATAAAGGACAATATCTCATCTCTCGATCTTCTGGGAAAAGGATTCGTGCTGATCACGGGTGAGGAAGGAGAAAAATGGAAAGAGGCTGCAGCGTATTTTAAAACCGTTAAAGTATATGTCAGCGAAAAACTTACCGGAGATCTGGAGATCCTGCCCAATGGCGCCATGCTGGTAAGACCGGACGGTTTCGTCGCATGGAGAAGCCGGGGAATAAAGGACGATCCCGCCGTAGCGCTGAGAGCAGCCATGGAAAGACTATACATGCTGGCTTAATATTTGCTTTTTCGAAGAAATTGAGAACTGTAACCACCATCATCGTAACCTACAATGGTCTCAAATGGATAGACGGCTGTCTGAAAAGCGTAAAAGACAGTATTTATCCCAGCCGTATCCATGTCATCGACAACGGGTCGACGGACGGCACCATTGCGTTTATCCGCGAGCATTATCCCGAAGTGCAATTGACGGCAAGTCCCCGCAACCTGGGTTTTGGACAGGCAAACAACCTGGGGATGAAACAGGCCCTGGACGAAGGCATCGACTACGTATTCTTATTGAACCAGGATGCTTTTGTAGAGCCGGGGACTATCGGTGCATTGATAGACGCACATACGGCGGACCCTACATTGGGCGTGATCAGTCCTTTGCATCTCAATGGTAAAGGCAATGGCCTGGATGCGAATTTCCTGGAATATTTCCTTCGCAGCGCCGCGGGGGAATGGGCGGAAGCGATCCTGCTGGGTAAGGACAGACCGGCCCTGGTACAGACGAACTTTGTAAATGCGGCCGCCTGGCTCGTCACCGCCGAATGTCTGAGGAGGACGGGAGGCTTCGATCCCATCTTCTTTCATTACGGAGAGGATGACAACTATGCGCAGCGGGTACGGTATTGGGACCTTGGCATCGGTGTTTTTACGGCAGCGAAGATCCGGCATGACAGAGAGTCCCGTCCCGGGGCTGTCACCCTGCCGCAGCAAATGAAAAAGGAATGGGTCCGCATCCTGATATGGGCGTGTGATGTTCGCCGGAAAGGATATCGCGCTTTTGTCATTCGCCGGACGCTGCGGCATGGGATACGATCGGTCATGGCGGCATGTATGTTGAAGATGCCGATGGCAAAGTATCACCTTGTGCTGGCAAGCCGGACGCTTGGACATATGGGCAAAATAGGCAGGTGCCGTCGCCGTTCGGTCCGGGGCCGGTGGTGGGAACGGGTTTTTAAGCCAGATCGGCCGCTGCTGCCTCGTCTACAAACCAGTGAAGTTCCCCTGCCTGGGGCATGATGGTTTGTGATGGATACAGGTCGGGATTATATTCCCCTTCTAATACTTCCTTTAATGCATGCGCCTTTTTTGCGCCGGTGGTCAGAAAGGCGATACGCGCCGCCCTGTTTACGATAGGACGGGTAAGGGTTATGCGATCCATGTCCTGCGCCTTTAGAAAAAAGGAGGTTGCCCAGGCTTTCTCTTCGTGTACCACGGCTGTTCCCGGGAAAAGGGAGAGCGTATGACCGTCATCGCCCATGCCCAGCAGAACAAGATCAAAGCTGGGGCCTGTCTCGCCAAAATATTGATGGAGTATCTTTTCGTATTCGATGGCGGATTGTGCAGGGGGAATATCCGTGCGCATCACATGGATCTGCGAAGCCGGCACAGGTACAAAGTTCAACAATGTATCGTAAGCCATCTTTGCGTTGTTACGGCTGTCTTCAAAAGGGACGGCCCGTTCATCACCCCAGAAGATGTGCAGCTTTCCCCAATCGATCTGCTCTTTGTATGGCGAGGCGGCCAGCAGCTTATGCAGGCGCTCCGGTGTGCTGCCCCCCGAAAGGGCGATGGTAAACCGGGGGGCCTGTTGCAGGGTATCTGCAATGATATCTGTGATCCATCCGGCAACGGCTTCGCTGAGCGCTTCCGCGTCCTTGAATTTGTGTAGCTCCACGAGCGATATTTTTATATATTAACTTATTGCACCGGTACGGTGATCCAGTTATGTCCGTCCCTGGCGATAAGCGCTTCTACGTCTTCCGGGCCCCAGCTGTCCGGGGTATAATTCGGAAAATCCACAGGGGGACGGCTTTCCCAGGTCTCCAGGATGGGCATCACGATCTTCCAGGCGGCTTCCACCTGGTCGGCACGCATGAACAGCGTGGGATTGCCTTCCATGACATCCAGCAGCAGCGTCTCATAAGCTTCCGGCTCATGAGTGGAATCCGATTTGAAGATCATGTCCACCGGGTCCAGGTTCATGGACTGACCGGGACGTTTGGCCTGGAAGCGCAGCCGGACTTCCATTTCAGGCTGTATGCTGATGGTCAGCCGGTTGGCGCGCCATGTCTCCGCTGCTTCCGGAGGGAAGGCATAGCTGGGCACAGTCTTGAACTGGATGGTGATATTGGTCGTCTTCTGGTTCATCCGTTTGCCTGTACGGACATAGAAGGGGACGCCCTGCCAGCGCCAGTTGTCGATATAGAACTTGACGGCGGCAAAGGTCTCGACGGATGAATTGGGATTTACGCTTTTTTCCTGTTTGTAACCAGGGACTTTTTGTCCTTTCATCCAGCCTTCGCCATATTGTCCCCGCACCGCATAGTGGTTGACGTCTTCCTTGCTGATCTTGCGGATCGCGTTGAGCACATCCACCTTTTTATTACGGATCTCGTTGGCTTCGAAAGAGACGGGCGCTTCCATCGCCACCATGCACATCAGCTGGAGGATATGGTTCTGTACCATGTCCCGGAGTGCGCCCGATTGCTCATAATAACCGCCCCGGCCTTCCACGCCGACCGTTTCAGCAGCCGTGATCTGGACGGACTCGATATAGTTGCGATTCCAGATGGGCTCGAAGAGCGCGTTGGCAAAACGCAGCGAGAGGATGTTCTGCACCGACTCTTTGCCCAGGTAATGGTCGATGCGATAGATCTGTTCTTCCTTGAACATGCTCATCAGCAGCTCGTTCAGCTCATGGGCGCTTTTCAGGTCGTGACCAAAAGGTTTTTCAATGACGATGCGTGTCTGACGGGAGTCTGAGCAGAGGTTCAGACCGCCCAGCTTTTTTGCGATGTCGGGCATCAGCTGAGGGGCTACGGAAAGATAGAAGATGACGTTGGGATGTTCGCCGAACGCTGACTCCTTCATTTTTACCACTTCGGCTATTTTTTGATAGTCTTCCTCTTTTTCCGCATCCATCTGCAGGTAGGACACGTGCTGGGAGAATATATCCCATTGTCCGTTGGGCTCGCCTTTCCGGCGACTGAATTGCTGGATGCCGTCCAGGAGACGTTTACGGTAGTCCTCGTCATTGTATTTGCTGCGGCCGATGCCGATGATGGCGAATTTCTCGGGCATCCATTCATCGATGGCGAGATTATATAAGGCGGGAGAGAGCTTTCTGAAATTCAGGTCCCCGCTGCCTCCGAAAATAAAGATGAGGGAGGCGGGCGGTCTTTTATGGTTTTGCATATACTATCTGTTGGTCCTTAAAAATATTTACTTATTCCATTCCGTATGGAAGACCCCTGGTTCGTCGATGCGCTGGTAAGTATGGGCGCCAAAATAATCCCGTTGTGCCTGGATCAGGTTGGTGGGCATGCGCTCGCTCCTGTAAGCGTCGAAATAGCTGAGGGCGGCCATCAGTCCTCCTACGGGATAGCCCATATGGATGGCATGGATGATCACGTTGCGCATGTTCTGCTTTTTGGCGGAGAGGAGCTGGCAGATGTCTGCATCGAGCAGGATATTCGGGAGTTCGGGGTGTTGTGTAAAGGACTGGTAGAATGTTTCCAGGAGGGAGCTGCGTATGATACAGCCGCCGCGCCATACCCGTACCACCTCGTTCAGCGGGATCTGCATGTCCAGCTCGCTGCTGGCTTTGTGGAGCATGGCCAGGCCCTGGGCGTAGCTGATGATGGTGGCGAAGTAGAGGGCGTCGTGCACCTGTTGGATGAATACTTCCTTTGGTACGGGGATGTCTAC
>DASZVM010000265.1:0-13592 GCA_035547295.1 Puia sp.
CAACGAGATCGCTATTACGTCGAATTCGGATACGCTGTATATAAAGCAATTCGATACCCTTACCGTAAACCCCGGGATCAGCCAGGACAAGCCGGATACGGGCCGGCTTGTCTACTCCTGGTATTATTTCAGCGCGGATGCGGCCCATGCCGTTCCCACACAATACATTTCCACCAACCGGGTGCTGCATGCGCAGATCGGCGTCGTCCCGGGTCATTACAACCTTTATCTGAAGGTAACGGACAGCACTACAGGCGTCAGCGCATATCATGCTTTTATGGTCATCGTGACTACCAGCATCTCCGAGGGATGGCTGGCGCTCTACGATGCGGGTGCGGACTCATCGGATGCGGCGCTCATCCTGGGCTCGGGTCAGACACTGTACAATCTTTATTCGAATGCCAATTACCGGCACCTGGCGGGACAGCCGCGGCAGATCGCCAATTTTACGGCAGGCTGGGGGAAACAATATCTGTTCTGTCTTACCAGCAAAGAGGGCGATTATATAAGCCCGCTGGACTTTACACGGCTTGTTCCTTTCGACAGCGCTTTTTACGGCCCGCCGCCTGTCAGGGACTACCAGGCCATCCTGCCGAATACGGAGGGGGATTTTGTGGTGGACTGCCTGGTGAATGGAGGAAAGGTCTATACGCGTACCTGGCAGGGGCCGTTTTCGTTGCCTAAGTATGGTGCAGCCCTGGCGGGTGACTATGTGGCTGCTCCTTATGCCCTGGGTTCCCCCTACTATAATTTCGGGCCTTATCCTTCGGTGTTCTATGACGAGACACATCATAGGTTCATGTACGTGTCAGGAGTGACCTCCGGCTTTACATTCTTCCCGGATAACGATACGGCGGCTTTCAACCTGAATAATATGGGAAATAAGACGATGAAATTTGCGTACAGCACCCCCACGGGCCAGGCTACCGTGCTGATGAAGAACAATGCAGACGACAGCTGTTTTGTATATACGATGGATTTTACAGCCGCAGCACCGGAGAGGACAAAAAAGGCGGTAACCGGCAGCCCTGCCATGGCTGGCGCCACACTGTTCGATATCTCTCCGACACTGCCTATGATCTACTATGCTGTAGGGGGCGCTCTCTATAAATACGATATACAGGCGAACACCAGCACGCTGCTTTATACTTTCCCCGCAGGTGCGACTATCACGGCGCTGAAGATGCTGAACCCACCCCGGCCGGCAAGATATTCGCCCGTCAACCTGGGGAAAAGACTGGCGGTGGGTGTCTATGACGGCACTGCAGGGTCGGTATATGAATTCGGTATTACACCGACAGGCGCCTTTGAAGGCAGCAGCTATCTGGGCAGCCATACGGGTTTTGGACGGGTCAGCAGTCTCTTTTATAAACTACAATTGTAATCTCTAACTATTCCTTATGCAATTAGTCATTGACAATCTCCGGAAGCAGTATTCCAACGGGGTCAAGGCGCTGGGAGGGGTTTCCCTGACGGTAGACAGCGGGATGTTCGGTCTGCTGGGGCCTAACGGCGCAGGAAAATCCAGCCTGATGAGGACCATCGCCACCCTGCAGGACGCGGACAACGGCAGCATTCATTTCGACGGTATCGATGTGCTTCGTCAGAAAGAAGAGGTGCGTAAGATACTGGGGTATCTCCCGCAGGACTTTGGCGTATATCCCAAGGTCAGCGCCCATACCATGCTGCATCATATCGCTGCGCTGAAAGGGATCAACAGCCGCGGAGAGCGCGCAGACGCGGTAGACGCCCTTCTGCATAAAGTTAACCTGTATGAAGTACGGCATAAGAACCTGGGCACTTACTCAGGGGGGATGCGGCAGCGTTTTGGCATCGCCCAGGCCTTGCTGGGTAACCCCCGTCTCATCATCGTGGACGAGCCGACGGCTGGCCTGGACCCCACGGAACGGGTACGCTTTCACAACCTGCTGTCGGAGATCGGAGAAAATGCAGTCGTCATACTTTCCACCCATATCGTAGAGGATGTAAGCCATCTCTGCACCCAGATGGCTGTCATCTGCAAGGGAGAGGTGATGCTGCAGGGCGAACCCAAAAAGATCATTGGAGGTATGGAAGGGAAGATCTGGAAAAAGACCATCGGCAAACAGGATGTAAGGGAACATGCTATCCTTTACAAGGTGATCTCCACCAGCCTGCTGGGTGGAAAGACACTGATCCATGTATACAGTGACGACCATCCGGGTGATGGTTTTACGCCTGTAGAGGCAGACCTGGAAGATGCTTATTTCCAGGCAATTTCCGGGAAAATAGACCTGGTGATGCTGTAAGGGACGGCACTATCCATATGAAAATGTAAAATCACTGTCATGAAGAGCTTCGGCAAAATATTCCTTTTTGAATTGCAATACCGGATGAGACGATGGGATACGTATCTCTATTTCATTGCGTTCTTTATCCTTTGTTTTTATTCCATCCATTCTTCGGGTGTCTTTGTCAACTACAGCGGCGCGGGTCAGCGGGTGTATGCCAACTCCAGCATCACCATCAGCTTTTTTATTTCCCGTATGAGCATCTGGCTGATAGCCATCAGCGCGGCGCTGATGAGCGTCCCCGTGATACGTGACAAGGAAACAAAGACGGCACAGTATTACTATTCGCTGCCGATCACAAAAAGCGGCTATCTGCTGGGACGTTTGCTGGGCACGATGGTGATACTTTTTCTCGTATCGCTGGCAGTGCCGCTGGGCATCATTCTTGGATACAGCATGCCGGGTCACGATCCGGCTACCCTGCAACCTTTTCACCTGATCTATTTTATTCAGCCTTATCTGCTGCTGATCCTTATTAACCTTGTCGCTACAGGTCTTATCTTTTTTTCCATGGTATGTCTTACCCGTCATGTCCTGGGAGGATATATGACGGCCATCCTGGTCATTGCCCTGAACATGATCGCAGAACGATTGTTCGACCCTATGGACATGCGGCTCTATACATTGCTTGACCCATATGGGGAGCATGCTTTTTACATGATGATACGGGGATGGAATATCCTTCAACGGAACACGGCCCTGGTCCCTTTTTCAGGCTGGATATTATATAACAGACTGATATGGCTGGGGGTAGGCGTTCTTCTGTTTGTTTTGAGCTATATACGCTTTGATTTCGCCGGCTGGATGCAGGACCGGCGATCGTCGAAGTCTGCGCGGGATACGGACAGACCGGCTGCGGCGATATCCCATTTGCCCCTGGTGCACCAAAGCTTTCGTTCTTTGGATCATTTCCGGCATCTTTTCTACCAGGCAGGACTGGAATTGGGCTATCATCTGAAGACGGTATTCTTTCTCGTGATGATCTGCGCGGCGGGCTTTATTCTTTTTTATGATGCCTTTTCCCTGGGCGCGCCTACGATTGGCCGGATGCTGTCGATAAAGGATGGGTATTTCAGCATCTTTGCACTGGTGATCCTTGTGTTTTTTGCAGGTGAGGCGGTTAACCGGGAAAGAGAGCTGAAGCTATCCCATATCATGGATACATTACCCATCCCCAACTGGGTCCTGACGGGATCCCGGCTGCTGTCGGTGATCGGGATTGCCTTCCTGCTGAGCACGCTGGTGTTCATTGCCATGGTATTCACCTTGCTGTATAAAGGCTATCATGACATCCGCTGGGATGCCTACCTGGTGGAATCCTACCTGATCCTTTTCCCTTATTACGCTTTGCTGGGGGTGCTGGGTTTTGCCATACAGGTGCTCGTCCGGAACAAGTTCGTGGGGCATAGTCTCATGATCCTTTTCTTTGTGCTGAATGTCATTGCCAAGAGCCTGGGCATCGAGCACAACCTCCTTTTCTATGCGGCGCCCCCCAAGCCGGTGAGCGGCCCGCTGTCCGCATGGGCGGGATACAGCATCAATTATTCGGAGATGAACGGTTACGAGCCTTTTGCCGCGGGACGGTTTTGGTTCACCCTGTACTGGATACTGTTTGCCATCCTGCTGATGACCGTGGTAAACCTGCTGTGGAGACGGGGCATCGATCTTTCTTTCCGGGAGAGACTGGCGCTTATGCGGGGACGGATGAACCGCGCTGCCAGGAGCAGCCTGCTCTTTTTTGGTCTGGTATTCATCGCCTGCGGTGCGTACATCTATTACAATACGAATATCCTTAATCAATATCTGCCCCAGACAAGCACAGTGCCTTTCCAACGTATGGCCGCATATGAAAAAAAATATGGACAGTATTCCGGGGCCCCCCAGCCCTGGATCACGCACCTGGGACTGGAGACAGCGCTTTTCCCCGACCGGCGCCGGGCGGAGCTGACGATCCATTTCAAGGTGGACAACCGCAGCGGCGCTGTCATCGACACGCTGTTCCTTACCGCGCCACCCTATCTTACCATGGGAGAGGTGTCGGAAGGAATAGTACTTTCTCCTCTTATCAGGGATGACGAGCTCCATTTCTATGCTTATAAGCTTCCGCATCCGCTGCTGCCTGGCGCCGCACAGGAAGTCATCGTAAAAGGATATATCCAATACCGGGGCTTTCTCAATGAGACCAGGGAGGACGTGGCCCGCTTCTCCAGCAAGTATATGCATCTTACGGATATGGACCTTCCACTGTTGGGATATGAGCGGATGATGGAGGTTCGCAATCCAGCCATGCGCAAAGAGTTCGGACTGCCGGTGAAACAGGCGCCAAAGCAGGAGAATGATACCCTTTGGAAGTATAGGAACACCTGGTCGCGGAATAGCGACTGGGTCAGCATGGATATGACGATCGTCACGGATACGACCCATACGGCCGTTGCCCCGGGCAAGCTGTTGCGGGAATGGACGGAAGGAGGACGCCGTTGGTTCCATTATTCCACGGGAGAGAACAGGCTGCCTTACGGGTTCAAGCTTTTCTCAGGGAGGTTCCGTACGTTCTCGCAGCCGTGGGTGTCGGCGGATAAGCACGATTCCGTCACGGTGCAGCTGTATTGCTATGCGGGACATACACGCAACAAGGACAGCCTTTTCCGTATCACGGGGGATTATCTGAATTACCTGTACGGCAGCGGAGGGCAGCTTCCCCTTCCCGTGCTGCGGTATGTCGAGATGCCTTACGGAGCGGGCAATATCTCGGAAGGCACCATGCAGGAGCAGTTCGAGAGAGGATACAGGGGACCCAATTTCCTGGATTTTACGACTTCCAATAATGTGCTGCGTGATTATTTCGGCGATGCGCTGGCGCCGGCTGCGGCGCCTGGCGCCATGGTCTATCAGGCTTTGGATAATTATTTTACCGAAAGCGGCATCGAATCGAAATATCCGTCCTCCTATATGTTTCCCCAGATGTTCTTTTCTCCTACCACACAGTATCTCAGCAGCCGGAGCGAAGAAAAGAACAGGGAGCGTCCAATCCGCACCTGTTATATGGTGCCGTATATGAGCAACAAGGTCCAGGTAGCCATTGGTTCCCTTCGTTACCTGATGGGGGCGGAGAAATTACGCAGCAGCCTGCTGGCTTTTCGCCGGGACCATGCTTTTAGCGGCCCTCCCTATCTGCTGGCTTCACAGCTGCTGGATTATTTACGGGATCAGACCCCGGATTCCTTAAAAACACGCTTTGACGAGACCTTTGACAGGATGATCTTTTACAGGAACAGTATTGCAGGGGTAAAATGTAGAAAAGAGGATTCCATATACCGCATCGATGTGGATGTGGAAAAACACAAGGTCGAGGACGACGGACTGGGCAATGAGACCCCGGTGAAGGACGAGGAATACATCGATATGGGCATCTTTACTGCTGCGATCTCGCCGGACAGCCAGCTGCCGGATATCATACAACCGGTGAAATTAAAGGAAGGGATGAACCATATTACGCTGTATGCCGGCAGACCTCCGGTCAAGGTCATGGTTGACCCGCATTATTTGCTGATGAACCAGCTGTTGCTCAGCGGTAAGGGACAGCAATGGAAGAAAGTGGCCCACTAAACTTCCCTGAATAAATCATCCATGGTTAAACTGTTTTGTACTATACTATTTGTTTTATATCATGGGTTAAAGCCAAATTGACTGAACAGGGACCTGGACAAAGAGATCCTGAAACCTGGGTGAATCCGGATAAATAATTAGGGGAGACAATTCCTTTAGCCGTGATGGGGTCACGCCTGTCAGGTGAGGGTAGTGCGCGGGAGATGGGTTCCCGTTAGTTCACGACCTTGTTCGCGCAGCTGCTGCTGGCAAACGCTTCCGGCTTTGCCTTGAAAGCAAAGCCCATACCTAAGATATAGCCCATTGCTTCCTTCAGCGCATCATTGCTCTTGAAGTGCGGATTGGTATTGATGTCGGCATGCACTTCCATGTCCACATCATACTTTGAAAAGAGGTTGCACAGTTCGTAAGCGATCTCGATGCTCTTGGCGACTTCCACCAGCATACGCTCTTTGATCGTATACTGATGCCTGGTCTTCTCATTGTGAATGAACATGAACCCGCCATGTCCCTCACGAAGGAAAACGATCACCGTTGCAAATTCCGTTTCAAGACCTTTTACCTGGGAGTCTGTACCAATGCAAACCTTCAGACGATAGCCTTTCTCAGTCTCACGTCTGATTGCGTTTTCAACAGCTTCAATGATGGGTAGATCGATTGGGTCGCCATTAAATTTTCGCCATAGCATATATAAAGGATTTTTCGAATTTACCGAAAAACCCGCTATAATCAAAATTGTATGGGGGTTATTATAGTGTTAAGTCCCGTTCACGGCGTTTGTGGTTGAGGGTTTTAGCCTCACGGGCTCAATATTGTCCCGTACTGAGCAGCACCAGCGTACATGCTTCCATGGGCTCGATGCCATTCTCTTCAGCCAGACGTTCCAGTGCAGGGTTCTCCGCGCCGGGATTGAAGATGATGCGTTTGGGATGCAAGGAAAGGATATACTCGTAGTATTGCTCCTGTAACCTGGGATTGAGATATAAGGTCACCGTATCTACTTCGGGGAAGTCTTTTTTTTCCGTGTCGATGTTCACATCCCCCACTTTGGCGGTTTTTTTACCGATGGCTACTACAGGATGGCCCTTGCTGCGCAGACGGTTTACCGCGAGGTAGCTATAGCGTTGGGGATTGTCCGATGCACCCAGGACAAGCGTTTTTTTCATTTGAGCGGCCATACCCGTGGGATTGTTCACGATGAATATACAACAATTATCCCTGGCACCTGGTTCGGATCACCTGTAAAATATTTTTTTGAATGTCTTTCATGATCAGGCCGGCCCACCAGCTGGCATAGAAGTTAAAATTGGTCTTTAGTATGAAGTGACTGTACAGGTGGAGCCTGTAGTTCCTGTCTCCTGTCTTTTCCAGCTCATAGGTGCCGTCCAGCACGTCGAAATAATCGCCGCCGATAACGATGTGTTCGTCCATGGTGGTGGAGGGAATGGCGTGGGGGTCGGCTTTTATGCTGAAGTACATTTTTCTCTCCGGCTCATATGCTTTGACCACTTCCTGGAAGACAAGCCCCTTGCTGAAAATGGCCTGACGGCTTCCACCCACCCCTGCATAGTTCAGCTCTGCCCGGATAGGACGGGGAAAACCGAGAAAATTGGTCAGCGTGCCATGGTCTTCCCGGGGAGAGATGGTCCTTACGCGTACTACATTGCTCCAGATGGTATCTGCCCCTGCATGGATATCGATGTACGTATAGGCTTCACAACGGGTGAAGGGATGAGGGATATAGTGTTCGACGGATGACAGGAGGAAGGGCAGGCATAAAACAACGCTGACCTTGAGCTTCCCATTACGGCGGCTCCGCCGGTGCCGGAGATAGCCTGCTGCAAGACCCCCCACGGAGGCGGCCACCAGGAAGACAGGCAGGATCATTAGCCAGCATGCCCATCCTTCAAGCGCGAACCCTATCGTGGCGACAAAGAATAATAAGATAGGTATCCAGGGAACAAATATCCTGTAGAGTATTTTTTGGGTTTTTTCTCTTGGAGAAAGAAGGATGGTGATAAATCCTACCCCGAATGGCAATACAAAAAGAAAGCTGACGGACATTACCTGGAAAAAATTCCGAAAGATGTTCGACCCGAATATAACACGCAGGATCAGGGCATAGACGACGGGTACCGACAGTGCGATCAGCCAGGTTCTGAGTTTGGGGTTCATGTTGCGAATTTAAAATACTTCTTTAAATGTTACCTCCGGCAGGGCTGCGCGGATACGGGCCGCGAGCACAGGGAGCTTGATGGTAGGTACACCTGGGAATAAGTGATGCTCCAGGTGGTAGAACATATTATACGTGAGCTTATTCTTCCATCTCCGGCTCAAAGAACGCGCGAATATTTCCTCATCACAGTCATGATGAACCGTCCATACGGCAAAGAACCCGGATAACAGCTCGCCCCCCAGCATGGCCAGCACATGATATTGCAGGAATGGAATATGCAGGGTGAATGCGATTGCGACGAAGGCCGCTATGGCCGCCAGCTCAAGACAGATGGTAAACCGACCTTTTGATCGAAGCGCGGCGCTGTGCTGCCGGATGATGAACAAGGGTCCATATAGTATGGCCTTCCAGGCGGGCATACGGGCCCAGTTCCCTTCCACGTCCCCCTCCTGCAAACAGTATTTGTGGTGCCGCAGGTGGTTATAGCATACTGCGTGCATGGCTGTCAGCATCAGCACGCTGTTGGTCACCAGCGTTACCTGGGTAAGGAAGCGGGAAGTACCCAGTGTATGGTGAAATCCATTGTGTACCTGTCTAAGGCCGGTGAGAAAAAAAAGAAAGGAAAAAGGTAGGGCAAAAAGATAATAGTGGTACCA
This sequence comes from Puia sp., assembly GCA_035547295.1. Lineage (GTDB taxonomy): Bacteria > Bacteroidota > Bacteroidia > Chitinophagales > Chitinophagaceae > Puia. The sequence goes on from DASZVM010000265.1 coordinate 8,769, forward strand.
GGCCAGCAGAAAGGAAATGGCCAACCAGGGCAAGGTGATGGAATTCTCGATGACCATTTCCAGCGGGGATAGGTGGGTCAGGTCCTTCCATTGGATAGACCTGAGCCGTGCATCATTGATTAAGCTCATGGCGGTGGAATTGAAGGGTTGTTAGAACAGGTGATATTTCTGGCGGGGGGTCTTCCCGAGGACTTCCTTTAACGCATCATCGATGTCGGGATGTTTGAAGATGAATCCTGTCTCCAGCAGCTTTGCCGGCAGTACCCAACGGCTTTTCAGGACCAGCTCAGGTTCGGTGCCTATGATCAGCGCACCGAGCTTTAGCATCCAGGTAAAAATGGGTAGTCCGACGCGATTGCCGCCGGCTTTCCGGAGGCTTTTCATAAACTGCCGGTTGTTGATGGGATGGGGGGAGCAGACATTGTAGACACCCTCCAGTTTATCCCGTTCGTATATCCATCTCACGACGCGGCAAAGGTCCTCTATATGTATCCAGCTATACATTTGCCGGCCGCTGCCCTGCCTGCCGCCTAAACCAAATTTCAACAGGTTCAGGTAAGGAACAATGACGCCGCCTGTGCCAAGGGTGATGGCTATACGCAGGGCTACCTTGCGGGTGAAAGGGGCCCGTTGTTCGTCAAAGACCTTCTCCCATTTTTTGCATACCTGTACGGAGAAGCCGTCTCCGGTCTCACCCGTGTATTCATCCTGAGGCCCGTCTTCCGCATGCCGGTAGATGGTGGCGGACGCAGCATTGATCCAGACCTTTGGAGGGACAACGGCATCCCTTATTGCCAGGCCGATGGCCCGGGTGCTGTCCGTACGGCTGTCGAAGATCTCCTGTTTATTTTTGGCTGTATAACGGCAGTTGACGCTTTTGCCGGCAAGATTGATCACCAGGTCGGAGCCGTCGATGGCTGCTGCCCAATGTTTCTCTACACGCAGCCCGTCCCATTGCAGATATTGGATGCGATATCCGTTGGTGTTTGGGGGATCCTCCGGTATATGCCGGCCAAGGATCACTACATCATTGTCCTTTCCAAAGAAGACGGCAAGGGCCTGACCGATGAAGCCGGTGCCGCCGGCAATGACGATCTTTTTATTGTTCATGATCTGTTGGTTTGAAAAAGTGAAATGGTCTCATCGATACAAAGCTTTATATAGAGAAAGACCGTTACAGGGATACCTGCGAGCAATCCAAAAATGCAGATGAGGAGACCACCGCCGCCGATGCAGCCCACGAAATAGCATGCTGCTATAATTACCAGTATCAGAAGCATGCATCTTTGATAATTGTCCCGGGATGAGCCCTTGTCCTGGTGAAATCTCAGGACCAGGTGGATAAAACAGCTGATCAGGTTTCCCCCTACGGCAAAACAATAGGCCAGTAACGCATCGTCCTGATGCGTGCAAAACCAGATCAGGCTATAGATCCCGAGTAGAACCTGGATGCAGCAGTCGATGAGCTTAAAAGGTTTCATATACTTTAATTTTTGAGATGCCCTTCATTTTGCCGGATGATGAACCCTTTCCAGCAAAGCCCTTTTCCGCAGCTTGAAGAACACGAGCATATTATTTATTTTTTGAACTTTCAATAAAAATTGAAATATAAGCCTCAAATAAAAGCCGCATAACGGCTGCCCGGATTTTGCCGGTGAATACTCCCGCACACTGTCGGTTCGGATATCCTTACTCAGTCCTTTCTTCCCCCGAACAGTTTCATCAGGCTGCTGAGGAACCAGTGCTCGTCCGCCCGGATCATCGTGTCCAGGGTCTTGTCGGCCTGGTCGCTGAACTTGCGGATATTGTTGATAGTGTCTGTAAAGGTCTTTACTGCCTTATCCCGTCTGTCCCCTTCCACATCGCTGAGCTCTTTTAGAACGGGTATCATCAGATCAAGCTCTCTCTTCTTCCGCTCTTTCACTATCTGCCTGGCCACTTTCCATATATCTTTTTCTGCGCTGAAAAATTCCTTTCTCTCCCCCGGTCTGATAACCTTTTGCACCAGTCCCCAGTCTATCAGCTCCCGGATGTTCATATTTGTGTTGCCCCGGCTGATGCTCAGCTCTTCCATCACTTCATCGGCGCTTAGCGGGTCGGGACTTATCAGCAGCAAGGCATGTATCTGCGCCATTGTCCTGTTGATCCCCCAATTGGTGCCAAATCGTCCCCAGTCGGCTATGAATTTTGCTTTTGCTTCTGCCAGTTGCATCTGTGCTCCTTTGATGATATAAAGGTAAGTTTTATTTCTGAACTTTCAAAAATTACTGAAAGAAATATTTGAAAAAGCCTGTTAGCCTTAATATGGCGGGCAGCTGTATCTTTTGTCCTCTTTATCCTCCTTGGGCCCGCCGCCTGGTCTTATCACCAGCGCCAGGTAAAGTCCGCCATTGGCCATCTTGCTTTTGGAGAAGATATTGGCCCAGTTATGCCATCCGAATAGCACGGGACCGGCCTTGAAGGCCCCGCCGACCCAAAATTTGCCGTCGGAGGTTATCTGGATGGGAAGATAGGCGCCCAGTTTCTTTTTTTCCCAGCGGGGAGTAAGGGTAAGGAAGCTGAGGTCTTTTACGACGAATCTTTTTGGTGTGCTGTTCCACGGCATATTCAACGAGAGATTACCATTGATGGACCAGTATTCCTGTATGGGTCTGTCCACATTGATCACCAGCCGCATGGGGTTCCATACCTTGAAGAGTCCGTTTAACGCGCCGAAGTTATTGACGATGGTAGCCATGCTGTCGTTGAATTGGGCCAGTGTCTTTACAGAGTCGAACTTTCTGTTAAGATCGAGATCCGATATGTCCGACCGGGGATTGCTGGCCGCCCTGCTTTGCGTGCCATATTTATAAACATTCTGCCCCACATCCAGGAGCGCCACGCCTATCTTCCATTCGTAATCATAATAAGCATCGTCTTTTTCGATGTTCCTGATCACTGCCTGTCTTTTGACCCAATATTCGAACCCCAGGTCCATCGATGCCGACGGCCGGCTGTTGCCAAAAAGATCTTTCAGGTTCTGCATGGTGCTCTTGTCCTTTTTCCACCGGTCGTAATTGCTGGAATAGCCATAGCGGGCGCTGCCGGCCTTCAGGAAATAGATGGTTTGGGTTCCTGACACGCCACGGCCCACTCCGCCGGCTGCCATCTGGGCAAAGGCGCCCGATACCCCGCGCATGCCTTTCAGCGTGATGCCTGCATTTATCCTTTTGGATTCGTCGTCGACGATTGTCCGGCTGTAAGTGAGAGAGAGCTCCAGCCAGGTGCTGCTTGTCATATTGCCATCGTAGACGGTGCTGGGGTTGATGTTGAAGAATTGGTTCATGTTCTGCAGCGAGTCGTGATAATTGAAAGGACCGGTCCTGGCGACGGTATATCCCCGCAGGTTGGCGCCAAAAGCAATGGCCTGCCGCTTATCCAGCGCTATGCGGGCATTCAGCAGGTGAACGTTGTAATCCGCGGCGACAAAGCGTTTCTTATAGCCTGAAGCCCATTGATAAGTGATCGTATCTCCAAAGGAAAGAAAAGAAAAGTCATGGAGGGTCACGGCATTCGTGGAATGCTGCTCCTGGACGGAAAATAGGGTGACATCCCAGGGATAAGGAGTGCTGAGAATGGATGCAGGATTATTTGCTACGCCCAGGCTGCCTGCAAAAGGAGACCCTTCTATGGCGTGATAATTCTGCGCAAAGCAGATGCCTGGAAAGACCAACGAACATAATATTCCATAAACTACGGATCTCATTTGCTTTGCTTGACTTGTTAAAATGGCTGCCCGTGTGTTTGCCGGATCAAAAATGACACCAATTTAGGAAAAGGTTTTAAGGTATGGACCAAAAGATTGGTACGTTTTTCACTTCCAAACCAACGTTGCAGCTGTCGCCCTGCCCACAGGCGCCGTCCGAATTGCCGGCTCCATTGATCTTCGTATTCCTGTTCCATCTCATGACGGGCGATCTGGCCTTTTAAAAAAGTATCCACACAACGAAAAGCTATCTTGCTGCCATGTAATGCCATACTCATCCCATTCCCGGATAAAGGGGGGATCATTCCGGCGCCATCCCCTATAAATAAGACATGGTTCTCCACCCTGCTTCTTCTTTCAAAGCTTATCTGTGAGATGGTCAGCGGTGTTTCGAATAATTTCACGGCTGAGGAAAGGATATCGGACAGATAGGGGTTCCGGGAAAGGATATTTTTTTCCATGTCGGGGATGGAGTTGCCGTTGGCCTTCAGATTATCGGCAGTTGTCATATAACAAAGACAATAACGGCCGTCCTCGACCCTGGAAATACCGCAATATCCGTCCTGGAAATTATGCAGCCCGATAAGGTCTGCCGGAAGGTCGGTCTGTACATGGTATTTGACGGCAATGTAATTATTCAGCTTGTCGGACCTTTTCCGGGTGAAGGGCCGCCGCCATTTGATGTCCAGGTTGCTGCGCTTGCCTGCCGCCACACAGGCGACATTTGCCTTATATTCTCCTGCATCCGTACGGATAGCTGCAACGCCCCGTTGAAAAGAGATGTCGGTCACCCTGACGCCTTCCTTTAACGCTACGCCGAAGTTAAGGGCGATATCCGCCAGGGCGGCATCGATCTTATACCGGCTGATGCCAAATCCTCCCAGCGGCAGCTCCTGCTCGATGGATTCACCGTTGGGCGCGGAGACCAATACCCTTTTGATCACCGGTAGTCCCCAATCGCTGAGCGGCAGACCCAGCTCTTCCAGGAAATTCCAGCTTTCCAGGCTTATATATTCCCCGCAGACCTTATGAAAAGGATAATGTTCTTTCTCAAATACGATCACGCTATACCCCGCTTT
>DASZVM010000266.1:0-2041 GCA_035547295.1 Puia sp.
CAATGTCCGGGGTGCCGAAGAGGCGGCTGCCTTTGATGAGATAACCTATCTCGGCTTCCCATTTTCCGTATCGGAAACTTTCCAGCTCCGCAATGCCAACAAGACCGTAGAAGGCTCGCTGGCTACCGTCGAAGAGATACAGGAGCTTTGCGTCAAAATGCAAAAACAGCTGGTGGTATATATATCCATGGGGTTTGGCAATCCATACGGCGACCCGTGGTCGGAAGAGGTCGTATTCCAATGGGTGGACACGCTTACGCGGCTGGGTATACGGATCATTTCCCTTGCGGACACAGTTGGCCTGGCGACACCTGAACAGGTGTTCTCTGTTACGGATTACCTTGTACGGCAGCTGCCGGACCATATCATCGGCGTACATCTGCACTCCACCGCGACCCACTGGAAGGCCAAGATAGACGCCGCCCTGCAGGCCGGCTGCCGGAGGTTTGACGGGGCGCTGAAAGGCATCGGCGGCTGCCCGATGGCAGGGGATCACCTGGTGGGTAATATGGACAGCTCCCTGATGATACCCTATTTCGAGCACCGGGGGCTGTTGTCCGGGCTCGACGAACATGCGTTGGCGCGGTCATTGAAGCTGGCGTCCGAAATATTTGTTTAATGGAATTTCAATTGCCTATACAGATAGAGTCCCTTCCTCAACCCATCGGCTACCAGGACAAGATCATGCTGACGGGCAGCTGTTTTTCAGAGCACATCGGCAATGCCCTTCGCGACTGGAAATTCGATACGCTGCAAAACCCCAACGGGATCCTGTTCGATCCGGCCAGCGTAGCGTCCGGCATCATCGCTTATATGGAGGGACGTCCTTATACGGAAAAAGACCTTGTCTATTTTAACGAGCTGTGGCAAAGCTGGCAGCATCACAGTCAGTTCTCCCATGTGGATAAGGAGGCGGCCCTGCGGGGTATCAATGAGTCGCTGGCCAGGGCGCATGTTTTTCTGAAAGAAGCCAAATGGCTGATCATCACGCTGGGCAGCGCTTTTTCGTACAGGCTGGTGGAGAATGATGCGCCGGTGGCCAACTGTCACAGGGCGCCGGGACAGATATTCCGGAAGCACCTGATGACCATCGAGGAGATCAACACTGCGCTGGACGGGTGTCTTTACCGGCTTTTCCAGTTCAACCCCTCATTACAGGTGATCTTCACTGTTAGTCCTGTCCGGCATATCCGGGACGGAGTGGTGGAGAATAACAGGAGCAAGGCACGGCTGATCGAGTCGGTACATCACCTGGTGAATAAGTTCGGCCGGCTGTATTATTTTCCGGCTTATGAGCTGGTGATCGATGTGCTGAGGGACTATCGGTTTTATGACATCGATATGGTGCATCCTAATTATCCTGCTACTCAGTATGTGCTGGAGCAGTTTACCCGCCATTACATCGACAAGGGGGCGCAGGCGGTCATGGAGGAGGTGAGGAGGATCGTGACGGCCCGCCGGCATAAGCCTTTTCAGCCTTCCACGCAGGCGCATAAGCGATTTTTGCAGGACCACCTGGAAAGGGCGAAGGAGCTGGCGCTGCGCTGTCCTTTTCTGGATCTGAGGGAAGAGGTAGAGTATTTTTCGAAAAATTCTTTTTTTTAATAATTCCCCGTCTTTGTAATTTTGCGCATCCTTCGCATTATTCCTACAAACAAGCTGAAATAGTTCAAAGTATTTGATGCCGTATTGTGCATAATGGGTATGTGCATGCCTGTGCCTCAAAACTTTAGCTATGAAGCGTCGAAAGAGCGATATATTATGGAAGGTGGTCTTGGAGGAAGTATTCGATGACCTGTTGCGCTTTATTTTTCCGGATGCTGATCAGGTTTATGATATGGAGCGGGGATTCGAGTTCCTGGAAAAAGAATTGGCAGAAATGTACCCTGAGCCGGATAAAGGGTCAGATACGCGTTTTGCGGATAAGTTGGTGAAGGTATTCCATCGGGACGGAGAGGAGGAATGGGTGCTGATGCATATTGAGATCCAGGGGGACACATACAGCCGGCAGGAATTCTCAGAACGTATGTTCCGGTACTTT
>DASZVM010000267.1:0-8587 GCA_035547295.1 Puia sp.
TGGAAGTGATCTTTTTAAAGACATCCCGGAAAGCCTTGATATTTGAATAGCCCACGTCATACATGACTTCGTTGACAGTCTTACGGCCTGTCTCCAATTGCCGTTTGGCCGCCTCGATCTTCAGACGCTGCATATATTCCAGGACGGTGTTGTTGGTGGCTTTTTTAAACCGTCTTTCAAAGGTCCGGCGGCTGATGGCGAAACGCTCGCTCAACATATCGATGGTGATCTTATCCTGGTAATTGGATTCGATGAACTCCTGCACCTTTACGATATCCGGGTCATTATGGATCTTCTGTCCTTTGAAAATGCTAAAGGGGGACTGGCTCATCCTGTCGATGTCCAGGACAAAGAATTTGGAAGCCAGGATCGCCAGCTCGCGGTTGGTATATTTCTCTACGAGATGAAGCAGAAGGTTCCAGTAAGAATTTGCACCGCCGCTGGTATAAATGCCATTGTTGTCCGTCACCACCTTGGCCGCCGTAAGGTCCACATCGGGGAACAACTCCTGGAACTCGTTTGCAAACAGCCAGTGAGTGGAACAGGTCTTGCCGTTGAGCAGTCCCGTACTGGCCAGGATAAAAGCTCCCAGACACAGGCTGGCCACTTCGGCTCCTTCTTTATATTGTTGTACGATCCAGGGTATAAAATCCTGGTTCAGCTTGATGGCTCTTTCCAGGTTGCCGCTGACCGCGGGGATAATGATAAGGTCCGGTTTTTGAGCCTCCGGCAGCACAGCGTCCACATGGATGGAGAAGATGCCTTCCGTAACTTTTACTTCTTTGCTGAGCCCTATCAGCTGGACCTTGAATAAAGGGTCTTTACCGGCGCTTTTTAAGAACTCATTGACGGCAGTAAATAAATATCGTGGGTCGGCGACGGCTTCGATCACCGCCGTTTCAGGAACAAGGATAGCGACGTTTTTCATATGAGCTCAATATTTAACCACATAAAGATAAGGGTAACCCGTGTCGTAAACAACCCCTGGAATTGACGTATTACCATACTTTTAATCCGGGTATACGCCAATAGCTTTGTGTTATCGATCACGTACTTTAATTGAGCCGATATGACACAAATCAACGCTTATCTGAATTTCAATGGTCAATGCCGTGAGGCCATGACATTCTACCAGGAATGTCTGGGAGGGGAGCTTACCCTGCAGCGGGTAGCCGAATCCCCCATGGCCGCGCAGCTGCCGGCTATCGAAGGAGCCAATATCATGCATAGCATCCTTATCCGCGACGGCCTGGTGCTGCTGGCCTCGGATATGATAGGCAATAAGCTGGAGAAAGGAAATACCATCACCCTATGTCTGAAGTGCAGCAGCAATGAAGAGATCAATACCTGCTTCGACAAGCTGGCGGTGGGAGGGAAGATAAAAATGCCGCTCCACCAAAGTTTTTTGGGTGCCACATACGGTGAGCTCACCGACAAATATGGCATGAATTGGATGTTCCATTACACAAGGAATTGATCGGGACGGCCCCTGGGCCTTCTACCCATTTACCCTTCTTGGCCAACTGAAAACTTTTCGTACCTTAGGGGACTTAAAAAGGCTTAACAGTGCCCGAAAATAGTTATATATTCTCTCAGGTAATGCAGCGTTATCAGCTCCATCCGTTACCCAGCGCCCAACCACCCCTGCAGCCTGGGGTCGATAATGAATTTATCACCACCCTGCTCCGCAGCTTCGAAGAAAAAAGCTTTACCGCCGCCGACTTCGAACCCTACCGCATCGGGCTGATAGTGGATTATATACAACGGACCCACTCCTTCTACTTACAAAAGAAACTGCCGGAAATAGCCCAGAGCATCCTGCTGCTGTCGGGACACTATGAGTCCAACCATCCCATCCTGATGATCCTGCAGACATTTTTTCACCGGTACTGCCAGGACCTCACTACCCATATCAACGAAGAAGAAAGACTGCTGCTCCCCTACATCGTAAAATTGAACAATGCCTTTTTGGCACCTTATCATTTTTCCGAATATGTCATGGCGGGCCAGCGTTATTCCATCGCCCAATTCCTCGAGGACCATCACGATACAGAGGACGAGCTGAAAGACATACGGGAAACCATCCGTCTCTATCAGCCACCCGCCACCAACGAGTCACTCTATCGCATACTGCTCACGCAGCTGGAAACCTTTGAACAGGACCTGCACGTACACGCCCGCATCGAAGAGGATGTACTCATCCCCAAAGCAAAAAAGCTGGAATCCGACCTGTACAGCCGGATCGAGTCCACGAGCAAACAGAATTGATCCCGGCCGACCGCCCTTAAGCTATTTAAGGGCTTTACTGATAGCCCCCAGCAGGGAAGAGTCCCCTTTGCTGTCAAAATCATACGCCCATAGATAAGCCCCCTTGAATCCATTAGACTTCAGATAAGCCGCCTTTTGCGTCACCAACGGCACACCATTATAATAGATCCCATAAGCCGACTGCACCAGCTCTTTGGAAAAAGCCTGCGGGTCCAGCTTCAATATATCCTTATACGTGACATAGCTGTAAGAACCCCAGCCGGCATTATTGCCATTATCGTCTATCGCGTCATAGCGAAGCCCAAACGCAGGCATCCCGATCACCAGCTTGCCGGCAGGCAAATGATCATCCCTCCAGATAGCTGCGCAGCTTACCATGAAATCATAGTCGGAAGCCTGTCCCCTCGGCGCGCCGGGCCCCACATGGATACCGTCTTCAAAAGCATGTACATTCACCCAGTCCGCTGCCGAAAGGTCCGGATACTCCCAGTGTACCCAGTTGGCAGCCACTGTCACCGTAATAATGGCTTTTAAAGGCAATGCGGCACGCAAAGCACCCAAAAATGGACCCAGGGCATGGATATTATCCGTATACACGGAAGAATTTACATCCGCCATCATAATGTCCACTCCATCCATCCTCCTGGATGCCAGATAGCCCTTGATCGCCTGCACCAGGACCGGCATCTTCACAGGATCGCTGATGACAGAGCCGAAGTCATTGCTCTCATATAAGGCCCATCCATCGATGCCCGACAGCCGGCCGCTGATGCCCAACAGCACAGCTACCCCATTGATATGCGCCCTGGCCACCAGCTCATTGATACGCCCATTCTGCTCGCCGGCCGTGACATCCAGGCTTCCATCCGGGATCACCTGCCCTGACTTATATGCTACATGGCTCAGGGACGACCAGTCCAGGCTGCTAAAGCCGTCCGCATCCGCGGATAAATAGCCCATCGAAACAGCCTGATAGGTCTTTAGCGTATATTTCGAGGGATTGACCAGCACATGAGAGGTCCGGGAGGTCAGCTGGTTACGATAGGTCACCTCCAGTGTCACGGTATAATCCCCGCCACTGTCCGGCTTGAAATTAAACGCAGTATCCGTAGACAGCTGCTTCCCATTGACCTTCCAGCTGATGGCCACCTGGCCCGACGGAGAATAGGAAAGACCGTTGAACCTGGCCGTATCCCCTTCATTGATGATGGACGAAGGATTTAAGAACACATTCCGGTTGTCGAATATACGGGGGAAGAAATTGTCATTCTCAGCCTGCCTGGCCACCTCATCCTTCTTACACCCGGTGAGGATCGCTAAAAAAGCCCAAACCCCTATGACAAATTTTTTTTTCATCGCCATTCGTTTAAAGATTAATGTTGGGTGATAACTTCATTGATATGCTTCAACAACGATCCCTGCCCCTGCGCATCCTGCGTCAGCTCCCAGATCATGACTCCCCCCGCTTCCTGTAAGGCAAGGGCCGTTTTACTCTTTATGGTAGATATCCCGTTGTAATACATCGTCTCTCCATCCACCATCATCACCTGGTCCTTGTCCGCTGCCCCGGGATAAGCATCCACGATATCCCTGTAGCTCATAGTGGACGCCACCGGGCCGGGCCCAAATCCATACCCGTAAAAAGGCAGGCCCAGCACCAGCTTTTCTTTCGGCACCTTGCGGCGCCCGCCCCAGTACGCCAGGTCGCTCACGGCCATATCATATGGCGCATGTGGTCCGGCCACAGACGGGTCCCAGGGCCCTGTCTTATCATAGGACATGATATTGATGAAATCGTACCTGCTCAATGCCTCGTCCGGCACCCCATCCCCGCTCCAGGTCGCAACGGCAGCCGTCATGAGCTTTTTCCCCGGGGTCAGCGCCGCAGACAGCTCGCTTACAAACGATGCGTAATGCCCGTCTATATTGCTCCCTTCCAGGTCTACATCCACTCCGTCGAGCGCATACCCGTCCACCACCTTCACGATGGCTTCGATAAACGCGGCACGCCTGCTATCCGTCAGCAATCCGTTCATCCATGGGGGCATGCTCCCTCCGCCCAGGGACATAAGGACCTTCACCTGGTTGTCATGCGCAGTCTGCACGACGGCAGCCAAGCCGGGGTTTATAGTAAAGACACCCGTGCTGTCGGGGTTGACAAAGGCCAGGTTCAGATGCGTCAGCTTATGCCAGTCGATGGTCGTCATTGCAGCAGCCAGGTCCGCCCGGTTGATCATCAGGTAGCCTACTGTCCGGAACTGATTATCCTTCCCCGCATCTGTCTCCGGACCATTCCCTTTACCCGCCTTGTTGCACACTGTCAACAGCGAAAGCGCCGCCAGCACTATCAGCTGCATCATTCCCGGGATCATATTTTTCATCTTTGTAAATAAAACTTTTTTGTCCTATTCCTTATCCCACCAGACCCGTCCCGTCCATTCGTCCTTGCCGCCCAACGCCTGGATGGCGGCGGCGATATTCGTCGCATTCTGCTCATGCTCCGACAACGGATATTCAAAACGCCTTGGGATCGTCGTAGTAGTAGACTCCGCCGTCACGGCAGGCTGCAGCCTGGGATATCCTGTCCTTCTCCAGTTGGCATACGCCTCGGGGCCATTCAGCAACAGCGCCAGCCACAGCTGCGTATCGATCTGCTCGATCTCCCTGCCCGGCTGTAATGGATTGCCCTGTATAAATCCATCGACATCCCCGTCCAGCACGGGACCGCCCGGAAAAAAGCTCAGCTGCTTAAAGGCAGCCCTGATGCCATTGGCATAATGGTCGTTCACCGTACCACCCCAATTCACACCCCAGCGCATATCCGCCTCTGCCAGCAGGAATTCCGTCTCCGCATAGGTAAGATGAAGGAAAGGCGCATTATTCCGGATAAGGAAATTCGCCAGCTGGGCCTTCTGCTCGTTATTGCTCACCGTATAAGTCCCCACCGACGGGATAGTGATATCGAAAGAATTGGCCCAGTCATCCCAGATATAGCTCCCTTTATTTACACCTGTTAAACCTACCTGCGCCTTCACCTGGTCCGTGATATCCACCCGGCTAAACGGCTGATAAGGTTTGTCCTGGTAACAACGTATCAGGTAGTTCAGCCGGGGATCGTTGGTATTCTTCATCGCATCGATCAGCGTATTGTTGGCCCTGGGCAATACCTCCTGCTGGTTCAACGCCACCGACACGGAATTTCCCCTGATGTCGGCATAGGTGTTCTGTATATCCATGTGATCCAGCAGACAGACGTCCCCGACACCGGAGAATACACCCGCCTGAAAAGCAGCCATCGCCTCCTTCTTCGCCCAATCCGGATCCACCTTCACCAGCCGCATCGCCAGCCGGAGATGGAGGGAATTGGCAAACTTCTTCCATTGCGCTATATTCCCATTGTAAGAGAAAAGGTCATCCGTAATGACGTCTTTGGAAGGGTCCAGCTGCGCCGAAGCCTCCGTCAGCTCTTTGAAAAAATCCGTGTAGATGTCCTTCTGGGTATCGTATTTCGGACGCACCGTCCCTTTTGAAAAGGCCGTTCCCGCCTCAGAATAAGGAATGTCTCCGTACAGGTCCGTAAGACGGGCGAACACATACACCTTCATGATCCGGGCAATGGCATTGAGATTGGTTTTCGACGGGTCGCCGTTCGTGCGGTTCACCGCGTCCACGATATTCAATACATCGTTGGGATAGGTAAACTCCCATAGATCGTACATATACTGTTTGTTCTCGATGTACATCTGTCCATACCTGTTTGCCCAGATACCGCCTATCTGCTGCACCAGCGGCATCGTCAGGATGATGCTTACCCGCTCATTGACGGTCAGCTCCCCGGAGAACCGCAGCTGTACCTGGCTTACCTGCCTCGCCGGGTCCATATTAGTGGACTGGGTAGGGTCCGTATTGATATCCGTGATCTTTTTACACCCGGTGGATATGACCGACCAGCACAGGAGAAAAGCCGGCCAGGTCTTATATAGATTGCGCATGATCATATTTTTTAGAATCGAATATTACAATTGAACCCCCAGCTCCTGCGGGAAGGCAGCGACCCGTATTCAAAGCCCTGTCCGTTGCCGTTGTTGTAATTGGAGTCCGGGTCCACGTTAGGGACATTCTTATGAATGATAAAAGGGTTCCTGCTCACGACGGCCAATACAAGCTCCTGTATGCCGTGACGGCTGCCGGTCTTGACGGGCACCCTGTAGCTTGCCGTTATCTCACGCACCTTGATGTAGCTGGCGCTGTAAATGAAGGGCACCGCTATCCCGTTGCCATCGCTGTAAAAATTCCCCCAGTATATCGAAGGGTCCAGCGCCTTGGTATTCTTAGCATACACGGGGTGGCCGCCGCCATCCACTCCTGTCTGCACCACACCCTGGGGTATGTACCCTTTTACATTTCCCATCGCAGCCCATTCATCCGCCGTCTTCCCGGCGGACAACCGCCCTTCTTCGGATGCGATCCATTCGGCCCTGCCGGGCAAGGTGGAAGTAAGACTGCCCCGGATGGCTGCAAATAAATTGGTCATGGAGAACAGCTGCGCCCCGGATTTGATATCCAGCACGGCTCCCAGGCTGAACGCCTTATAGGAAAAAGTGCTCACCAGGCCGCCGGTCCAGTCGAAGACACCCTTGCCGATCACCTGCCGCGTGGTCCCCGGCTGCGGCGCCAACGTCACAGGGTCGAGGATGATCTCTCCCTTATCCGTCCGCTGATAGTCATACCCCAGGATAGCTCCATATGGCGCCCCCGGCATAGCTACCACCGATACGCCCAGCCACCGGGCATCCGACAGGGAGAGAAAGGGTACGCCCGCCGCCAACGACTTGACCTTGCTGGTATTCCTTGCAAAGTTCAGGCTGACGTCCCAGGTGAAGCTTCTGGTGCTCACCGGCTTGCCTGTCAATAACAGCTCCACTCCCTTATTGGATATGACGCCGGCATTGATGATCTGGTAGGGGAACCCGGAAGATACGGGCGCAGGCACCCTGTTGATCTGGTCACGTGAATCCTGTGTATAATACGTACCCTGGAAGCCCAGCCGGTTGTCAAGGAATTTAAGGTCTGTGCCTATTTCAAAGCTTCGCGTACGGGTCGGCTTCAACAGCCGGTTAGGCACCACCGTTGTAGTGATCCCTCCTACCGAGTGATCCGAAAAAGCCAGGGGGTTCAGGTTATAATACAGCTCCAGCTGATAGGGGTCCGTATCATTGCCCACTTCCGCGATGGAAGCCCTTAGCTTGCCGAATGAAAAAGCCTTGCTGCGCAGATGGAAGGCATCCGAAAAAATAAAGCTGCTGGAGAGGGAGGAATAGGTATAGCTGTTATGGTTGACGGGTAGTGTGGAGGAAACGTCCTGCCGGACCGTCGCATCCAGGTAGAGAAAGCTCTTATAGGCCATGGTAAACAGCGCGTATGCGGAATTCGTGCGTTTCCGGATATTATGGGCCACGATGGTCTTGTCGGCAAAGCTATTGGGACTTACATTGTCCGTCACCAGCATATTGGTATATCCCATCGTATTACCGGCATTGCTCACCCGGGAAATGCTGCCCCCGAGCTTCGCCGCCAGATATACGGCAGGCGACACCTGTTTCTGCAGGTTCACCAGCAGATCGGCCTCGGTCGTGGAAAACTTCTGGTCTATCTCGTCCAGCCTTCCCGTCAGCGCGCCGGGGGTCGTCCGGGGACTGTATTTCGTATAATCCAGGTAAGTGAAATCCGTAGACGCCCTTCCCTGCAAGGAAAGCCAGGACGTCACCGTATAATTGGCCTGCAATCCCCCGATGAAACGATCCTTCTTCGTGACATTGCTCATTTCATTGATCACCCAGTACGGGTTCAGCCGGTACTGTCCTCCTCCCCAATCCACATAGTTGCCCTGCGCATCCTTATACCCCGTTTTGAACAAGGCCTGATCGACGTTATTGGCAAGACCGATAAAATTATTCCCGATATTGCCCGGATCGTCCGCCAGGGCCGGCCGGTTGTCCACTTCCTCGTTCAGGTAAAAAGCCCGGGCATCCAGGGTGATCCTTTCCCCGAATTTTGAATTGCCGTTCAACGTAAAAGAAGTCCTCCGCAGGCTGCTCTTCGGAACAATATCGTTATTGCGCATGTCGGATACGGAGAACCGGAAAGAGCTTCTGTCGTTGGCATTCGTGAACGACAGCGTATTCGTCACCGTAGAGCCCGTGCGGAAGAAGTTCTCGATATTGTTCTTCACCAGCGAATAAGGCCGCATCTTTCCGTCAAAACCCATCACCTGCAGGGAAGGGTCCAGCCGGGGACCGAAATTGCTGAAGAGGGTTGA
>DASZVM010000268.1:0-3487 GCA_035547295.1 Puia sp.
AATTTATTTTGAGAGATGATAAGACCGTCAGTGGGTATGCCTTCATAACGGATGGTAAAAGTGGCTTGTGCGCTTTTTGCCTTTGAGGTGCGGATGATCAGGCGGTCTTTTGTCTGAGAGAATTTTAAGGGTTTATTTTTGCTTTTCACGGAAGAGACGTGCATGTTGTCCGAGAGATCGAGATAGAAACTGTCAGCCTGGGTTTTGAATTTTATAGTGATGGCCGCCTGGCCGGTGATCCTGTCGCTGGTGTCGTTCACTTGCAGGGAGAAATCATAGTGCTGTACGTCGATGTCAGGATTGTAGGATTGACCAGGGACGTGCGTACTGTATAGGACCAATAAAAGTGGAAGAAGGACCCTCATATTTTGTTGATGTCGAAGGGCAGGCGACGAACCCTTTTTCCTGTTGCGGCAAAGACTGCATTGCACAGGGCAGGCGCCACGGGTGGCAGCCCCGGTTCCCCAACGCCTTTGATCTTTTCGCCGCCTTCCGCCAGTATGTGCACTTCCACCAACGGCATTTCATTGATACGAAGCATACGGTTGTTATGAAAATTGGAGGCCACCGATTCCCCTTTTTCAAACCGGATAGCGTCCTTCGTAGCGGCAGTAATGGCCATAACGATGGCCCCTTCCACCTGCGCTTCCACCATCGAAGGATTGACGACGGTGCCCAGATCGATGACCGAATAGACCTTTTCTATTTTTATACCTCCTGTGGGTGTGGATGATACTTCCACCACATTGCCCGCCAGTCCTGCAAAGAATTCATACTGGGAGACACCCCGTCCCCAGCCCTTTGGCAGCGGCTTGTCCCAGCCGGATACCTCTTTTAATTTGAGCAGCACCCTTTTTGTGTCAGAATCCTTTGTCAGCATATCCAACCGGAAGGCCATGGGGTCTTTGCCCGCGGCCACCGCCATTTCGTCGATAAAG
Organism: Puia sp.; assembly: GCA_035547295.1. Taxonomy (GTDB): domain Bacteria; phylum Bacteroidota; class Bacteroidia; order Chitinophagales; family Chitinophagaceae; genus Puia. The sequence goes on from DASZVM010000268.1 coordinate 939, forward strand.
CATTCGTGTGCATAGGCCAGGGTGGAGCTGGTGACGGAACGCCAGGGCTGCATCGGAATATGGATATCCGCAAACACATAGGCGTTCTTCATATTGGGGATCTCGTACTTCTGATCGCTGATGCCTTCGACCATGGACTTGTCGGGTTTGGTCTTGTCATACTTGTCGCTCTTGCTGGCGCTGATGGAAGGGGAGATGACCTTGTGCTGAAAAGCCAGGGGTTTGCCGTCCGCGGACAGGCCACCCCGCATAGCGGAGAATGTCATAGGCCGGAAGGGTCCCAGCCGGGTGTCATCCTCCCTTGTCCAGATGACTTTTACGGGACGGCCTACGGCCCTGGAAATAAATGCCGCTTCGGATGCAAAGTCCGAGGCCAGCCGGCGTCCGAAACCGCCGCCCAGAAAACCAATGTGTGGTGTAATATTATCTTCAGGGATACCCAGCGTCTGCGCCAGCTCTCTTTTTACCAGCGAAGCGCCCTGGGAAGAAGTATATATATCTACCTTGTCATCCTCTTTCCAATGAGCCAGGCAATTCATGGGTTCCATGGTAGCGTGGGCGACAACGGGCGTTTCGTAAAGGGCTTCCATCTTATACGTTGCCTCCTGCATGGCTTTGTCGAAGTCCCCGCTGTTGTGTGCGATAAGTCCCTCTTCTGTTTTTGCCATCTCGCGGAGGTGGTGCTCATAATCATCAGTATTGAACTGGTCATAGCCCTGATGATCCCATTGTACTTTCAGGGCCTTTCTGCCTTTGAGGGCAGACCAGTAATTTTCGGCGACCACGGCCACTCCTTCATCTCTGTGCTTACCCTGCACCCGGAGAGCTTTTACCACCCGGAGCACACCCGGCACTTTCAGCGCGGCGCTGTCGTCATAGCTTACCAGCTTGCTGCCCAGGACAGGACAGCGTTCCACCGAGGCATAGACCATACCCGGCAGGGTCATATCGATGCCAAAGATGGCTTTACCGCTGGTCTTCAGGGGTACGTCCAGCCTAAGGACGGACTTGCCCAATATCCTGAAATCCTTTGGATCTTTTAAGGTTGGGTTGGCGGGCACTTCCAGCATGGCGGCGCCTTCTACCAACTGGCCATATCCCAGGCTTTTACCCGTGGGTTGGTGTACAATCGTACCATTACCGCCGGCCATACATTCCGTCACCGGTACGTTCCATTGTTTGCCGGCAGCCGTCTTTAGCATTTCCCTGGCCGCGGCCCCTACCTTGCGGAGATTGAAATAACTACCTCTGACGGAAGAGCTGCCCCCGGCGGATTGGGAGGCAATGCCTTTTTGCCCCGAGCTGGTTACCACATGGATCATATCCAGGGGAACTTCCAGCTCTTCCGCTACCAGCGATGTCACGGATTGGTAAGTGCCCTGGCCCATTTCGGGTTTGGGATTAAAAAAAGTGATCTTACCGGACCTTTCGATGGAAAGATAAGGGGTAAGGCCAAAGGGTTCCGAGGGATCGGGGCCCGGCAGTCCGCTGAGATTGGCCAGCTCCATGGCACCTGTATCGTTCACTACGGTAAATCCTAACAGGAGGGAAAGACCGGCCAGGCCGGTGGTCCTGAGGAACTCTCTACGCGGCATCGGTTGTGTGGCGGACATAAGGAAAAGTTTGATTAAAGTTACTGATTTTTTGAGTAGTCGGGACAACCCGGTAAATTGCATATAACAGGAATTTGTTACTTATGACAGAATATATAAAAGCCCCTCACTGGTTCTACCGTATCAGAGCCGTATATAAATTGCTCATATGTCTTGGCGTGGGAGCGATTGCCTTTTTTCTCTTTCTGCCGGTGAAGATGGAAGGGGCTACGCGTACGATGGTGGGATGGGATGTGTTCAGTCTTTGCGAGATCGTTATTTACCTGGCCCTTTTCTCGTCCATGTGCCCCAAACAGCTGCGGGTGCTGGCCAGCAGGGAAGATGCGAGCAGGCCTGTGGTGTTCTTTATCGTGATTGCCGCTACGCTGGGAAGTCTTGCGGGGGTCATACTGTTATTGGAGAACCAGAATAACTGGCTGTTGAGCAAATGGCTGGAGACATTGATCTATATCACCGGCGTGACTTTTTCATGGGTGTTGCTGCATATGCTATTCACCAGCAAGTATGCGCATCTTTATTATGGGGATCATCCTACGCAGAAGGGGCAGATCGCAAAGGGGCTGGACATACCGGGGGATGAATCGCCGGATTATATCGACTTTGCGTATTTTTCCTTTGTCATCGGGATGACCTTCCAGGTGTCGGATATAGAGATCACGTCAAAGAAGATGCGGCGGCTGGTGCTGATGCATGGGATACTTTCATTTGTTTTTAATACGGTGATCGTGGCGTTGACGATCAATGTGGTGGTGAATTTGAAGGGGTAGACAACTTCGGAAAGACACATTTTAGATCAAGATAAAATGGAAGAAAAAACAATAAAATTCAATAACCCTGTTCAAATTATTAACCAGTCAACAGAAGCTATATTTCGTGAGATATCATGACGGTTCAAAATGGAAAAAAATAATTTCTTTCTTATCTACAGCCTGGAAT
>DASZVM010000269.1:0-4819 GCA_035547295.1 Puia sp.
GACCGGCGGCTCAGCGTGTATGAAGGCGCCGTGGCCCCCTGGAAAGGAGAAAAGCTGGTATGGTGGAAAGATCAGTTTGTCAAGGCGGCCAAAAAATTCGATTTCCCCATCCATAAGCCCATCATCGATCTGACAAAGCAACAGTATAAAACATTATGGGAGGGGAATGAGCATGCGCACGGGATCAACGACTTCTTTGAAGAAGTGGAAAAGAACCTTTACAAAGTCCAGTACAGGGTGCTCCTTTCCCGATACCGCGGACGGACATTGTGCCCGGATTGCAACGGTTACCGTCTGCGTAAAGAGGCTTTATATGTAAAGATAGGAGATAAGAACATTGGCGAATTGTGCGAAATGCCCGTAAAGGACCTGGTCCGGTGGTTCGACCAGCTGAAGCTGGACGCCCATGACCAGCAGATAGCAAAAAGAGTATTGATCGAGATCCGCCACCGGCTGGATACTCTCCTGGACGTGGGGCTTGGATATCTCACGCTCGACCGGCTGGCCAATAGTCTTAGCGGTGGTGAAAGCCAGCGTATCCAGCTGACCCGCAGCCTGGGCAGCAACCTTACCAATTCACTCTACATCCTGGATGAGCCGTCCATCGGACTGCATTCCCGGGATACCCAGAAGCTGATACGGGTGTTGAAGGAGCTGCGCGATCTGAATAATACGGTTGTGGTAGTGGAACACGATGAAATGATGATGCGTGAAGCGGACTATATCATCGATATGGGCCCCCTGGCAAGCCATCTGGGCGGGGAAGTGGTGGCTTCGGGAAATTATGATGAGCTCGTCGCCAACGAAGATAGTCTCACGGGCAAATATCTGAAAGGGGAGCTGACCATCGCGCCTCCTTCCCATTTGCGGAAGTCGAAAAGGTCTATCACGGTGGAAGGCGCCCGTCAGCATAATTTAAAAGATATCACGGTGGAATTCCCGCTGGACGTCCTTTGTGTCGTCAGCGGTGTCAGCGGCAGCGGCAAGACCACCCTGGTAAAACAGATACTCTATCCCGCATTGCAAAAGATAAAAGGCGAGCCGGCTGAAAAAGTAGGTATACATAAGGCCGTCAAAGGGGACATTGAATACCTGTCCCAGATAGAGCTGGTGGATCAGAACCCTATCGGCAAGTCCTCCCGGAGCAACCCCGTCACCTATATCAAGGCTTATGACGAGATCCGGGACCTGTATGCCAGACAGCCGCTGAGCAAACTGCGCGGTTTCCAGCCAAAGCATTTCTCCTTCAATGTGGACGGCGGACGCTGTGACACCTGTAAAGGGGAGGGGGAGCAGATCGTGGAAATGCAGTTCCTTGCGGACGTACATCTCACCTGCGAAGTATGCGGGGGGCGGCGGTTCAAGGAAGAGGTGCTCGAAGTCACTTACAGGGAAAAGAATATTTACCAGGTGCTGGAGATGAGCGTGGATGAATCGCTGGAATTCTTCAGGGACGAGAAAGACATACTCCAAAAGATAAAACCCCTGAGTGATGTGGGGCTTGGTTATGTAAAGCTGGGACAATCGTCGGATACGTTGTCCGGCGGAGAGGCGCAGCGGGTAAAGCTGGCTTCTTTCCTTGGCAAGGGGCGTGCCCAGGGTCATATCCTCTTCATCTTTGATGAGCCGACTACGGGATTGCACTTTCATGATATCAAAAAGCTGCTGGCCTCGTTCAATGCGTTGATCGACCAGGGGCATTCCATCCTGGTGATCGAGCACAATACGGATGTCATCCGCAGCGCGGACTGGATCATCGACCTGGGACCGGAAGCCGGTGATGGGGGCGGTAGCCTGGTCTACGCAGGCGTCCCGCAGGGATTGAAGAAAGTGAAGGAAAGCTATACAGGGAAGTTCCTGTAGGATCTCAGATATATTTTTTCAGTGCCCGCCGCAGCCGGTCCCGGTAATCCGGTCCGAAGACAGTGAGGATCAATAAAGGATAAAGATTGCATAGATCGATCCGTTGCTGCCAGTCTTTTTCCAGGGGGAACTGTTCGTTATACGCGTGATAAAATACCGGGTCGAATCCTCCCAACAGATAGGTCATGGCGATATCCATCTCACGGTGTCCATAATAGACGTTGGGGTCTATCAGATAAGGATGACCGTCAGCGGCAAAAATACAATTGCCTTTCCAGAGATCGCCATGCAGGAGGGCCGGGGGCTCTTCGGGAAAAAGCTGCCGGATGCGCGGGTAGAGCTTTTCGAAATTGTGACGGTCTTCAGCAGTAAGGTTGCCTCGTTCGAGGGCTTTCGACAGGGTAGGCGCCAGTCTTTCCTGTATAAAAAAATCAGGCCAGCTATCATGGAAGGTATTGGATTGGGTCATCCAGGAGCGATGGTCCCATTCCAGTCCGAAACGCAGGGCGCTGTGACGATGCAGCGCTGCCAGCCCGCGTCCCAGGAGCTCATAAATGGCGGGCGTTTCTTCACCAGGTTCGATCCATTCCATCAACAGGTAGGTCAGGTCTTCCCAGTTGCCCTGTGCAAGTACGGAGGGAGTGGATACGGTATGACTGTCGGCCAGCAGCCTGAGCCCTTTTGCTTCCATGGCAAACATATCCGGGAAGTGAACGGCGGAGTTTACCTTGATAAGAAAGGGGCCGCCGGGCGTAGTCAGTCGATAGGTACGGTTGATATGACCGCCATGGATACGGGTGACTTTCCGGATGGGCGCCCGGGTGTGGTCCTGGAGATGCGTTATAAAGGCGGGTGGAAAGGGCATCAGGTTCTTTCATTGAAGATGATCCGGTTGGAAAAAGGATCGATGACCGTCATTTCGAGGATGGCATTGTCCCATTCGACCCTTTCCAGTCCCGGGCGGTTGTACTTATATTGTTTATCCAGCAGCTGTCTGTGGAATTCCGTCAGTCCCTGGAAGTCTTCGATGGTGAATCTTGCACCGGGCGAGCATTCCCCATGATGTTCCGAAAGGTCGAACCACGCGCCTTGTATGGAAAGACGCATATAGAAGGGAGAGCCTTCAGGCTTATGTTCCCAATCGATCTTACAGCCCAGCCAGCCGACATAGAACTCGATGGTCTTCGCATAGTCGAAGACGCGGAATACGGGTATTGTTCTTGCCATGATGTTTTATTTCTTCAAATGTCCGAAGCGGACCTGACAAATCATTTTACAATCGTTAAATACCGCGGCTTCTGGCGCGGATACGGCTCAGGGATACCTGGGTGATCCCCAGGTAAGAGGCGATGTATTGCAGGGGTACCCGCCGGACGACCTCGGGTTTGTGTCTGAGAAGGTCCTCGTAGCGTTGCTGGGGGGTGTCTTTGAGGAAGGTAAAGAAATGCTGCATGAATTCCGAGTGTCGTTGCACTACCTTGTCCAGGATAAGACTGTATAGGTGGGTGTCCTCCCGTATCTTTTCGAGGTCGTCGGCGCTGATCCGGTAGAAGGTGCCGGGCTCGATCGTCTCGAGGTTAAAGGGGCTGGGTGTTCCCCTCCGGAGGCTTTCAGGAGCGTATACCACGTCCCCTTCGAAAAAGAATTGAAAACATATTTCCTTGTCACCGTGATCGAACCAGGCGCGGACGGCACCCGTACGGATCACATACACCCGCTTGCAGACATCACCCTCCCGTAAAAGGAGGGTATGGGCCGGCAGTTCTTCACGACACCATAAGTGTTTATATTTCTCCCAGGCGAATAGCACGAAAGCAAGGTAGAAAAAAATTCGGTCCGCCGGATGCTCGCTGCAAGAGCGATACGCCCGGGGACCGAAAAGGGTAACTCTGATCTATCGGCAATTCCATTCCATTTCTACGTCCTGTCTGTCGGCCACAAATTATTTCCATCCGCCGCCCAGGGACTTGTACAGTCCGACGACGGCATCCAGCTGCTCTCTCTTCAGCGTCGCCAGATCCAGCTCGCTTTGCAATACATTGCTCTGCGCGGTGATCACTTCCAGGTAATTGGCCAGACCATTACGGAAAAGCATATTGGCATTGGTGGTAGCCTGCTGCAGCGTAGCTACTCTTGATGCCACGATGGTCTGCTGTTCTTTTAGCTTTTCTATCCGGCCCAGCGCGTCGGATACTTCACCTACGGCTACCAGCACAGACTGGCGGAACTGTATCACGGATTTTTCTCTATCGACTTTTGCCAGTTCAAATTGGGTACGCAGCTCGCGGCGTCTGAACAATGGCTGGGTGATCCCGCCGGCGACGGTGCCAAAAAGACTGGCAGGCATTTGAAACCAGTCGCTTGCCTGAAAGCTGTTGAGGCCGCCTGAAGCCGAAATAGTCAGTGAAGGGTACAGATTTGCTTTTGCGATGCCGACATTGGCATTGGCGATGGTGAGGGCCAGCTCGCTGCTGCGAACGTCCGGACGGCGGCTTACCATGGCGGTGGGTACACCCGTGGAGATATCTTCCTTCACAGGCACCTGTTCCAGGGTTGTACTGCGCGTTATGTTGGCGGGCAGCTGTCCGGCCAGGATGCTAAGCGCATTCTCCTGCAGCAGGATCTCCTGTTCCAGCTGAGGTACTAATCCCGCGGCGACTTTCTCTTGCGCTTCCGCCTGTTGAACGCCCAGGGCCGTTACCTGTCCTGCGTTGTATTGCAGACGGATGATCTGCAGGGTGCTGTCGTTCAGCGCAAGGTTCCTGTGGGCGATAGCGAGCTGTGCGTCCAGCATCAGCAGGTTGTAATAACCCTGGCTGACACCGGCGACGATATTTGTTTGTACGGCCTTGCGGGCTTCCTCGGTCTGGAGATAAGAGGCGAGGGCCCCGGCTTTCCGGCTGCGTATCTTTCCCCATATATCCGCTTCCCAGGAGAGCCCTATATTGGCGTTGTA
>DASZVM010000270.1:0-3324 GCA_035547295.1 Puia sp.
ATCTCACCGTCACAAAAGATAAGAGCACCCCCTATATATACCACGTCACCGGCAAGACAAAGGTCAAAAACAATATTTGCAGCTTTCAAGGCACCGTCACAGTCTCCAAAGCCGTAATTTACCAGGACAGCGACGATCCAAGATATAAGCAGGGGACCATCACTGGCGACATCATCTTTAAAGAAGATAGCACCCAGCCATCAGCAGGAGTTTTCAGAGGTAAAGTAAACACGGACTTTACCCTGGACAAAAAAGGCAGGCTCGATTATGACGCATTGATGATGGTTGCAGATGGCTACAGCAACAATCAATGCACGACTACATGGACAAGCTATAAGACAGGTAAAAGCCGGAAATGCAATTGGGGAGACTATAGGATGCCCGACAGCAGAGAACTGGACAGCGGCGCCGGCGACGTTCATATAGAAGAAAAATATATCCCCAACGGATGGCAGACCTTTGTTGCAGCCTATAACAGCTCCGATAATGACGCGGATAAAGCCCGTAAGATAGAAGACGAAGAATGGTGGAAATAACGCTACAATTTAATGACTCACCCATCCACATACACCAGTTCCCCATTTACCGGTCTTGACCGCTGTGACAGCAGGAACAGCACCATATTCGCAATCCCCTCCGACTCATCCTCCCAATGCGCCGCCACCACCCCATTCACCCGGATACCCAAAACAGAAAAAGCGGTTGCCCATCGAAGGGTCAGCTCCTGACGCAGGCCATGGGCAGGGAGATGATCCACAAAACCACTATCATCACAGGAACAGATGTTTACTATAGCGCCCGTAGACTCCTTCAACGAAGGGATCGCCAGACCTACCACTGAATTATGTCCCGCGACATTCACCACACCGTTGATCCGCCGGTATCTCGATATGATCTCTTCCATGACATGGTGCTCCGCCAGCCCGGTAAACACCTCATAACCCTTCTCCCCCATCTCACAGGCAAACGTCCTTACAGCCGTTGCATCACTATCCAGCACGCAGGGTATGGCCCCTTCCTCGCAAAGCTTGACGGAGATTGCTTTACCGATGGAGCTGAAGCCCCCTGTAACGATGACAACCTTGTTATGTAATATCAGATCCATATTATGTAAGACGTTCAAGGCTCGCGGCAAACCCCTTATACCTTTCGAATCGCGTCTCGTAGTAACCCTGCCTGGCAACATCCGGCAGGTACTCCTTATCAAATCCCTGTCCCATGTGCTCCATCGCCTGTTCCACATTTCCATAAACACCGGCAGCCGTTGCAGCAAACATGGCAGCGCCAAGCGCACAGGTCTGTTCGCTCCGGTTCACACGGATAGGAATGCCCGTTATATCCGCAAGCATCTGCATGATGAACGGGGATTTTTGTGCGACACCCCCTACACCGATGAGCCCACGTACGGGAATACCCTTTTCCACAAACCGGCCGATGATGGCTTTCGAACCAAAACAAGCCGATTCAGCCAATGAACGAAAGATACGCGGGGCATCGCTGCCCAGGGTCAACCCCGTAATGGCCCCTTTGACATGAGGGTTCGCATCCGGTGTTCGGCGACCGTTAAACCAGTCGATGCTCAGCACATCCCCTTCATCCAACGGCAAACGAACGGCTTGTGCGGCCAGGCCGGCGATCAGCGAGTCGGTCATTGGGCCGATGATCTCCCCGCCAAACCCCAGGGTCTTCACCGGCCACATCAGCAGATCACGGAACCATGCGAAAATATCCCCAAATGCGGACTGTCCCGCTTCCATCCCTATGAGCCCGGGGATAATGGAACCGGGAACGATCCCGCAAATACCGGGAACAAATTTTCCTTCCGCCTCCCCGGGTGGAGCGACCAGCATATCGCAGGTGGAAGTGCCGATGATCTTGCTTAGATAATACGGCTCGATCTGTCCCCCAACCGCACCCATATGCGCATCGAGAGCGCCGATGCCGACAATGACGTCCGTGTGCAGTCCCAGCCTGGCCGCCCACTCCCCGCATAATCTGCCCGCGGCCTTGTCAGCCGTAAAAGTGACGCCAAACAGGTCTGCAAAAGGCCTGAGCAAAGTATCCAGAGAAGAAAAGAATGACACAGGCGGCAACCCTCCCCATACCGGAGACCATAAAGCTTTATGGCCTGCAGCGCATACAGACCTTCGGATATCCGCAGCCCGCGTTCCTCCCGTCAGCAGAAAAGGTATCCAGTCACAATGCTCCACCCAGGAGAAGCAGGCATCCCTTACCCGGTCATTGACAGTCAGGACATGCAGCAGCTTGCTCCAGAACCATTCGGAGGAATAGATCCCGCCCGCATACCTCAGATAGTCTCCTTCATATCGCCCCGCATGGGCATTGATCCGATACATCTCCTCTGCAGCGGTATGGTCCTTCCAAAGGATAAACATAGCGTCCGGGTCCTCTGCGAATTCCGGCTGCAGCGACAAAGGCATGCCTGTGCGGTCCACCGCAACAGGCGTCGACCCCGTCGTGTCCACGCCAATGGCGATGACATTTTCCCTGACACCCTCACCAGCCTTATCCAGGCACTCCCGTATGGTATGTTCCAATCCCTCCAGGTGGTCTAATGGATGCTGGCGGAACTGGTTCCGTAACGCGTTACAAAAGAGGCCGGCTTTCCAGCGTGGGTATGCGAAAATGGAAGCGGCCAGTTCCCGGCCGTCCGCAGTATCCACTACGACAGACCTCACCGAATCCGTTCCAAAATCAACCCCGATGCAATATCGCCTGTTGGTCATTGTCAGATAATTTAGATTGGGTTATTTCACTATAGGCAAACCAGGCGATGTAGGCAAAACAGAACAGCGGTATGATAAAGGCCGCCGACATGCCCGAATGGTCCGCGATGACACCCATGAGAGGCGGGCAAAAGGCGCCGCCGGCAACAGCCATCACCAGGAAGGAGGCAGCCCGTTTGGTCAGCGGCCCCAGCCCTGTGAGCCCCAGCGCGAAGATGGTAGGGAACATCAGCGACATAAAGAAATACGTAGAGAAAAGCGCTATGACGCTGAACCATCCTAATTTCAGGAGTACCACCACCATCAGACAGGTGTTGATGGCGGCATAAACAGCCAGCAGCCGGGAAGGTCTGATAAACTTCATAATATAAGAGGCCGATAGCCGGCCCAGCCAGAACGATCCCATCCCGCCCAGCGCAAGGATGAGAGACGCCGCCTGCTCAGGGTTCCTGGGCATAAAGATCTCCCCGAATCGCCCGAGATGTCCCATCATCGCAGATACCGTCCCCTGTGCCCCATCGGTGGTCTCCGTCACATAGTTGATAAAAAAGGAATTGACTCCTGTCTGTGCCGCCAC
>DASZVM010000271.1:0-4620 GCA_035547295.1 Puia sp.
GCGCAGCCGGCATTTTGTACAGCCGTATATACTTTCGCATCCCATCGGCGGCGGGCTGGGTTCGACGGGGGCCACGGGGGTTGCTACGCAGCCCGGGCATTTCCTGGCCAATTTCCAGCCGGACAGCAGCTATCTCAAACGGGCGGCGGAGACGGGATGGATCGGTCTGGCCATTTGCTGTACTTTGTATTTTGTCGTCCTTCTGACAGGGATCAAAGGGTTCTTCCGGAGCCGTGACGAGAAGATAAAGATCATCTATGCCGCCAGCGTGACATGCCTGTTTGCGTTTTACATCGCCGAATATGCGCAGGAAGCGCTGGGACAGATCACCGACGTGGTGGTCTATTATCCCATGTTGTCCCTTATCCTGAAACTGAAAGACCTCGATAATGAAACGGTCTAATATAATACCCCTGTTGCTGGCTGTGCTGGCGACGGTGATCTATGTACTTTTTTTGGAGCGTTCCGTAATGAAGGTCACCGGGGGCGTTTTTTCCTATCCCCTGGACGATCCTTTTATCCATATGCAGGTGGCGAGGAACCTTGCGCAGCATGGTGTCTGGGGGATCAACCCTTCGGAGTTCGCCTCGGCGTCTTCCTCCGTGCTGTATACCCTGCTTCTGACCTTGCTGTTCAAGGTCTTCCCTGTCAATATACTTATACCTTTTGTGATCAATGTCATCGCTGCTGTCGTCCTGCTGGCAGTGATCCACCGGTGGCTGTTAAAACAGCAGGCAGGGGTGGCGGCCAGGACCGTGATCCTGCTGCTGGTGGTCGTGTTCGCTCCATTGCCTGTCCTCATTATCAGTGGGATGGAACATATCCTCCAATGCATATTCTCATTCCTGTTCATCACATCGTTTGCGGGATGGATGGAGCAATGGCCGGCTGCGGGATCCCCCGCCGGACCCGGAAAGGGATGGCGGCTGCCATGGCGTATATACGTGTACGCCATGCTGCTGACGGGGATACGTTATGAAGGACTCTTCCTTGTAATGGTGGCAGGGCTCATCCTGCTGTATCACCGCAAGCTGGCGACTGCCGCAGGGCTGGGACTTGCGGCATCCCTGCTGATAGTGATCTTTGGGATCTATTCCGTCGGCAAGGGCAGCTATTTCCTTCCGAACTCCGTCCTGATAAAGTCCGACAGTATCCGGCCTTCTCTTGCGGGGATCGTGGAATTTATCCAGCAAACCCTGGTCAATAAGTGGTCCATTGACTCCGTCCAGCCAAATGTGCCGGGCGGGCGGCCGCCCGGCATCAGTCTCGCAGCCAGCCAGCGTCTTTTGATCCTGCTGCCTGTGACCTTCCTGTTCTTCCTGGAGCCTTTGCGGCAGAGACGGTCATGGGTCTATTTCCTCCTTCTCGTCACCGGTTGTACCCTCTTACATCTTGCCCTGGCGGCCACAGGCTGGTTTTACAGGTATGAAGCTTACCTCGTGGTAGCTTCTATCGTCATCCTGTCCATGATCTATTACAGGTGGGGGGCGGCTTATCTGAAAGGCAAGCCCGGGATGGCCATCGTCATGACGGGTCTGCTGGCATTCATGGTATTCTTCCCCTTTGTATTGCGCAGCGCTGCCGCTTATTCAAAAGCAAAACAGGCCTGTCTGAATATCTATGATCAGCAATACCAGATGGCCCAGTTCCTGCATACATATTACAAAGGCGAAGCCGTCGCCGCCAATGACATCGGTGCTGTAGCTTTTTATGGCGATCTGCGTGTGGTGGATCTCTGGGGACTGGGGGATATCGATGTGGCCCGCAGCAGGAAGGGGCAGTACTGCACACCTGTCTTTCTTGACAGCGTGGTGAGAGCAAGAAAGGCCCGGCTGGCCATCGTATTCGAGACCTGGTTCGATAAGTCCCTGCTGGACCGCTGGACAAAGGTGGCCACCTGGCAGATGCCCAATAATGTCATCTGCGGCTATGATGTCGTCACGTTCTATGCCATCGACGCACAGGACAAAGGCAGCCTGGAGGACAAGCTAAAAGCTTACCAGCCCTCTCTTCCGAAGGAGATCAGCGTTGTTTACTATTAGGAGTTTTCCCTTTCCCGCTGTCTGATGGATCCGGCAGCTTTGTACCCTGCGGGAGGACTTTTACGGCCACCGTATCGCTGATGGTGCCCGTATTGTTATCCGTCATAAGGAATTTAAACACGTAAGTGCCTGGGGTCTTCATTTTTTTTACCAGGGTCTTTGCGCTGTCGGGGTCTGCCAGCGTGCAGGCGGGACCGCTGAGCTGTGTCCATTTGTACGAGGCAATGGTATACCCTGTGGAAGGCGTGGCGTGGCCTGAAAGCGTAGTGCTGTCCCCTGTGATGGACTGGTCCCTGCCCGCATTACAGGTGTAGAGATCGAACTTCGGAATACCCTTGTTGGGCGTAGCAAAGACATGTATCATCGTAGGAGAGAGCACATCGAATGCATTGGGGACGACGTCCTCTCTTGCATGGGACTGCCCGTTCACCCAGGATTTCGATCTGCCCCAGAAGTAGACCGAGTCATTGGCGTCGACGGCATAATGATAGAAGGCATAGGAGTTGCCGGCCCAGACATCTTTCCAGGTGATGCCCACGCCGATCTGGACGGCCTTTGTGACCAGGTTCTCGTGTTTGGCCCAGCTCCATGCATAGGGTCTGCCCGCATACTGGGGTGGATGATAGATGTCGGCATGATTGACCAGCTCTGTCCCATTCCCCACTTCCCCGCAGGGGTTGTCGCCCAGACCGAACATCCTTCCCAGGCTGTCGATAAAATGAATAACATTGTGGTTGGCCACGATTTGCCGGATAGGGACTGTGATACCCCAGACCTTTTTCAGGGGAACGGCCCCTTGCAAAGGGCCCGGGACGCCGAAGAAGAGGCTTTCAGCCCCAAAACCATATGGCCATCCCATTTTGCTTTTTTTGATATTGTCCGGTACGATGGCGATAAAAAAGCCTGTGTGGCTGCCGGCGATGTCGCTGGCCGGACGGGGGAGAGGGATCTTCTGCGGGATGCCGTTGTTACCTCCATAGATATATACATCGCCGTTGGTGGCCAGCGCCATAAGGGTCTGAGCCGCTACGATCTTGCTGAACTTTACGCCCGGAGGCATTTTCAGACGGACAGGTTTGGAGAGGACCGCTTTTCTGTCAGGAGAGAAAAGTCCCCATGCATCGCCGCCCCAGGTCCAGATAGTCCCGTCCGCTTTCAGGGTGGTATAGGTGCCGAAATAACCTGTGCATGCAACATTGCCTTTGAACGGGGCCCCGCTGGAATCTTTGTTCACGTAGATGGCATCTATGCGGCCTTGTCCAAAGACCCAGGCATATCCTTCCGCATCGATGCCCACGGCCGAGTAAAGAGCGCCTGAGATATCGACTATCTTCTTTCCATTCGTATTGGCCGGGGTAAGGGCTACGGTCCGTCCATTCCAGAAATCTATATAGACAAGACTGTCGGCGGCCTTGAGGACATATCGTCCGTATTCGCCGCAGCCTACTTTCCTGACAGTTTGCGCCTGCAGGTGAAGGGAGAAGGGCCATGAGAGCAACAGGATAAGAAGGGACCGTATCATGATATAGGCGTTTCTGAAGTTTTTTTGGATCTGGTTTTGGGCGCGGGGCCGGCGGCAGGGAACAGCCGGTCTTTCAGCCGGACAAAAGGAGCCTCATACAGTTTAAAGCTCAGCAGCGAGAACAGATAGACCAGCGCCACATAAGGGATAAAGAGACCGATACGCGCAAGAGGCGTTTCCACCCTGACAAAACTGTTGATCACATATACCATGATCAGCCAGTGAAAGATATACATGCCATAGGAAACCTTTCCTATTTGCACCATCCATCCCGTCTCCAGCGCCCTGCGCAGCCGGGAGGGGGATTTACGGGTGTGGTCGCTTACCAGCACCAGGATAAAGGCCGCGAAGAAAAGATTGAGACAGGTATACTCCCATACGTAGGCGAAGTTGGCTGTCTGTCCATGGTCGTAGCCCAGATCGCTGATCCAGGAGTTGCCCGAGGCGCTGTAATAGAAGTTCAGACCACCTGTCAGGAAGGCTACCGACAGACAGATGTAAAATAGGGTCCAGGGTTTTCTGATCCGCTGGTGCAGGGAAAACACAGGTATGATGCCTCCGAGAAAAAAGGCATCGATATGGCTGGCGGTATTCCAGTAAAGGGTGTCTGCCATCAGTGGCGGATCCAAGCCCCGGGTAGTATAATAATGTCCCAGCGCCAGACGGATAAGAGGGCTCAGGACGATGAACGTGAGCATCAGCCCCCGGATGTACCTGGGAGGCCATAGGAGTACGATCAGGGGGAAGAAGAGATAGAACTGCTCTTCTATGGACAGGGACCAGAGATGGGTGAACAGCGGGTTGCCATGCCATTCCTGGAGGGTCCTGGTAAAATTGAAGGTATAGGTCAGCAGATAGGGTATATAGGTGGGGTAGTAGCTGGGGAAATGGAAGAAAAGATAAGTCAGTCCTAACACCAGCAAATAGCCGAAATACAGCGGGAAGATGCGGAGGGTACGGCGTACCCAGAATTTTTTGAACTTATAGGAGACAGGGGCGTTCCGGCTTTTTTCCTTCCATAGGATGCCCGTGATAAGGAAGCCCGAGAGCACGAAA
>DASZVM010000272.1:0-2328 GCA_035547295.1 Puia sp.
TCTGCCTCCCACGAATTATCCTTTTCATTGGCATCCATAAATATCCCACCTTCCAGCTTAAAAGATCTGACCGCCTTTCCGGTCTTGACATTTACGGATATCTCCTTTTGATCATCCTTCCAAACCCTGGGCGTTTGATGAAAACTTTCGCTCGATCCGTCTTCATACGTCGCCTCCACGTCGAAAGGGATAGCAAACCCGCCGATATTCTTAACAGTCAGCATATCCCCCCTTGCGGTCTTCTCGACCCCGGCCAGACTGAGATCGATATAATAAGGAGTGTAGAACCAATTGTAAAAGAACCAGTCCAGCTTTTTTCCCGACCCCTTCTCCATCGAATAAAAATAATCCCACGGAATAGGATGTTTCCCATTCCAGTTATGCATGTAGTTATGCAACGCCTTTTTAAACAACCTGTCTCCAAGCAGGTCCTTTAAAGCAAGATAGCTCAATGAGGGCTTGCCATAGGCATTATTGCCCGCGCCAAAACTAACATCGGGACTGGGCGTTATGATCGGGTTCTCCTTATCGTGCGGTCCATGGATCCATCTGTTGACCCGGAATGTTTTATAGAAATTGTCGGCAGCCTTCTGCCCTTTCTCGGAAATACCGATCAAATATTCAAAAGTGGTGGCCCACCCTTCGTCCATAAAGGCATAACGGCTTTCATTGGTCCCCATGTAAAAGGGAAAATACGTATGCGCCTGTTCATGGTCCTGCACTAATTCAGCAAAACCAAGGTCCGGGGAGTGGCTGTCATTGATCATCATGGGGTACTCCATATCCGCAAACCCCTGAAAAGCGGTTGATTTGGGATAGGGATAGGGTATCCCGGGCCAGTTATTGGAAAACCAGGCCAGCGAATACCTGCCGAATGCAACGGAATGGTGAAAATCCTCCGACGAATCATTGAAGGCAGCCTGCATGCTGACACGCCGCCCCGTCTTTTTGTTGACAACCACACTCGCCGCATCCCAATCGTAATGGTCGCTGATGCCAATTGCAAT
Source organism: Puia sp. (assembly GCA_035547295.1). Classification (GTDB taxonomy): domain Bacteria; phylum Bacteroidota; class Bacteroidia; order Chitinophagales; family Chitinophagaceae; genus Puia. Next base: position 1,008 of record DASZVM010000272.1, read on the forward strand.
ATCGCTTACATTATTAGCCGCCCATTTCCAGGTATTGCCGGCCTGTTGAGCCGTAACCTTCTTATCGGCCCAATCCTGCCTGGCAGCGACATGTATGACGCTATCGCTCGTCATGGACTGCTTCAATCGTTCTGCAATAGCAGGTTGCAGCACCTCCGACGGATTTTGCAAGGTGCCCGTAGCCCATACCATGAAATTCCTGGGAACAGTAACAGCTACATCATAGTCGTTAAAATCATTATAAAACTCCAGGGCGCCCGTATGCGGCTGCGTATCCCATCCATTGTAGTCGTCATACACCGATACACGCGGATAAAAATAAGCGATATAAAAGCTGGTCGAATCGATCACCCCATCCCGTCCGGGTCGCCTGGACAAGCTATAATGCCAGGTGATGTCGAGCTTTAGCGAATCATGGGGCATCAACGGGTCCGCCAGATCTACCATCTGATTGGTTGTAATGGCTTCGCTGTTATCCCAGGGCGTTTTGACACCCCGTATCAGGATCTCATCCACCTTGACCCCGGCCGATGTGTCGCCGCCCCCTCTTCGGCCTCTGCCCCGGCGAACATTCACTATCAGCTTCATGTTCAGGCGCTTCAGCGTGTCGGGACTGTTATTGAAATAAGTGATCTGCTCGATGCCCCGGATGCTGTTGTCCGGAGGCATCACTGTTAAAGCAATAGTATAACGTCCATGATTCTGCCAGTAGTTCTTCCCGGGCTTGCCATTGATGGAGCGGGTGTTACTAGCATAAGCTTTCTGGATTTCAGAAGGCATAGTGAGTGTCTGTGCTTCCCCCTCCAATCCCAGGAATAAACACGCGAAATAGAAGATTGATCTTATCATGCTCAAATATACTCACTATGTCCGCTCCGTAGACGTACCTAATCCCGATTGGCCATAAAAAGATCAAACAGGTCTTTTTGCACCTGCACCGTATTTTCCTGTATAACCCAATGGCCGGAGCCTTTAATATTGGGGCCTTTCATCATACCCCGGAGCACCGAAAATAGGTCCGGTAAGCTCCAGCCCAATGGTCTTCACCGAGCTGAAGCCGTAATGGCGCGACCTCCTGTTTTTTGATTTTTCCCATGACCTTTCTTTTTTCCTGTTAGCTGCTTTACCTCCTGCCACCGCGTCAAAAAATATTTATCGTAGCGCCGCCATCCACACTGAGACTATGGCCCGTGATATACGACGATTTGTCCATCGCAAGGAATGCCACCGCAGCAGCTATTTCGCTGGCCAGCAGCTCTCCCGCGATCGCTTTGCCGATATCTTTCGACCCACCCGTGACCAACGCTTTTTTACCCTTTAG
>DASZVM010000273.1:0-4156 GCA_035547295.1 Puia sp.
ATGGGACGCCGGCTTTGACCTGGGACTGTTCAAACGCATCGATCTGACGGTGGATGTGTATAACAACATTACAAAGAACCTGCTGCTGCAGGTGTCTCAACCCCTGTCCGTAGGTTTCGAGAATCGTTGGGAGAACAGCGGAGAGGTCGTCAACAAAGGGGTGGAAATAGGGTTGAGCACCATCAACATCGCCTCTCATGATTTTGAATGGCGGACCGATTTCAATATCAACTGGAACACGAACAAACTGCGGCAATTCCCCGCCGTCAGCATCACGACCCAATCCACCTGGGCCATTTCACAGATCTACCGCAATGGAGGCAATCTCTATGAGTTCTACATGCCCAAATGGCTGGGTGTCGACCCGCAGACAGGCGCGCCTTTGTGGGAGCAGCTTACAAAAGATGCGTCGGGCAAGATCATCAGCAGACAGGCGACCTCCAATTACGACAGCGCCACCTACCAGGAATCGGGGAGCCCGTTGCCTAAATTCCAGGGAGGCATGACCAACACCTTCCGCTACAAGGGGATCAGATTGAGCGTCAACGCCTATTTTCTTTCCGGCAACAAGATCTTCAGCAACGCTCTGCGGTTTGCCGAGAACGACGGCAGCGAACCTTACTATAACCTGGCTGTCCTTCCAAAAGGATACAAGGTATGGACGAAGCCCGGTGATATTGCCAGCGAACCCAGTCCCCAGAATGCAAATAATTCCACCCAGACCTCTACCCGCTATCTGAAAGATGGGAGCTTTATTGCTATCAGGAATATCACCTTGTCTTACGATCTGCCAAAGGCGGCCATCCGGCGGCTGAAGCTGGATGGGATCACCGTCTCGTTGTCGGCGGACAATGTTTACCGGGCCACAAAGTTCTTTGGACAGGACCCGCAGACAACCATTACCCCAGGTATATATGTCATGCCGGGCGTATCGGATTTCAAGTATCCGAACAACAGGCAATATCTGTTCAACATCGATTTCAGGTTCTGATAAAAATATTAACACCATGCGTACAAAAATATTCTGGACATTATCTCCCCTGTTGCTGCTGCTGGCATCCTGTGTAAAGGACGTCACCCCCAGCGACGCCATTACGACGGCTACGCTGACGAATTCGGCGGAAGGATTAAAAAATGCAGTAAATGGGGCCTATGCGCTCTTCAAGGACCATGTGTCCTTTGCCGGCTCGGCCAGCGATAACAATATGTACCTGCGTCAGTATTACCAGCTGTCCGATTTCGCCAGCGACGACATCGTCTGCGGCCAGACGACCACCGACGACCTGTTCTACAGCTTTTCCCTGGGTCATACGCAAACGCAGACCAACACAAGGTATTTCTGGTACATTTCCTACAAGATCATCAGCGATGTCAATACCGTAATAGAATCCGCGGAAAAAGTAACAAGCCCGGATGATGCCACAAAACAGCTGTTGGGTGAATGTTACTTTTTAAGGGCTTTTGCTCATTTTAATCTCGTTCGCCTTTATGCCATGCCGTATACCAGCTCGCCCACGGGAGCAGGTATCATTCTCAGGACCTCTACCAGCGACCCCGCCTTAAAAGCCCGGTCTTCGGTGCAGGAAGTATATCAGCAGATCATTGCGGATGCGGCAAAAGGGGCAGACCTGATGGTACAGGGCCGGGGCGTGCAGTATGCCACCCGGGAGGCTGCCTGGGCCCTGCTGTCAAGAGCGTATCTGTACGAAGGCAACAATGACAGCACGATCTACTATGCGGATAAGGTCATCGGCAGCGGGAAGTTCAGTCTCAGCACGGCGGCAACCTATCCCGCATTGTTCGCCAATGCAGCGGGCAGCCCGGAAACCATTTTCTGCATCGCCTTTACCACCGCGGAAGATTATGGAAAATTCGGGTCCATTGCGTCCATGATCTATTCGGATGGCAACTCGGGCTGGGGTGAAGAGTTCGCCTCTCCTTCCCTGAGGGACAGCATGGCTGCTCATACTGAGGATGTACGCTGGAAGTATATCATGCCGGATACCATCAATGGGGTGGTCCAGAAAAAGAATGGCATCGAGATCTATTACATCACCAAATTCTCTTTCCAGGGTGGAAGCCCGACCCTGAGCTCGCCCATCATGTTCCGGCTGGCAGAGATGTACCTGAACAAGGCCGAGGCAGAGGCCAAGGCAGGTCAGACATCCGCTGCACTGGATGACTTGGATATGATCCGGAAGAACAGAGGTCTGGAGGGAAGTCTCTACAATGACGTTGTGCCCGCCGGTTACACAGCGCTCGACCTGGTGCTGAACGAACGCCGTATCGAGCTGGCCTTCGAGGGACACAGGGTCTTCGACGTTTATCGCAACAAAAGGAGCCTTAACCGTACCTATTGGGGCTATCATCTGCCGGGTCTGAAAGAGACGGACATAGATCTCTCCAAACAGCCCACGGGCTATGCCAATATGATCATCACGCCGGATAATCCCAAGATCATTTATTATATCCCCATCGATGAAGTGCAGACCAATACACTGTGTACGCAAAACCCATAAAACTCATTATCATGACACGTATAAAAACAACTCTCTATATACTTGCCTGCTGCTGGCTGTGCTCCTGTAAAAAAGATGCGACGCCCCGTCCTCCCGATGTGATCTACACATACACGACAAGCGACGACGGCTTTACCATTACTTTCACCAACCAGACGGAAGCCGCCTCTTATCAATGGGATTTCGGTGACGGGGCGACCTCAACGGACAAGAACCCCATACATACTTATCCAAAAAAAGGGAAATATGTTCCTACCTTGTATATTACTACCACCAGCGGGGTCAAAGCTGAAGGCTCTACTGTCATTCATATCGCAAAGTCCTCACCGATAAAGCTGGACGATAATACGCTGTCGGACTGGGATATCATCACCCAGAACGTAGTGACGAGAGGTGCCGGTGGAGGGACTTTTCAAAAGGCCAAGTTCGATTACAACAGCGACAATGTCTTTTTCTATATCGAGATGACCTCTACGCCCGCGGATATTTTTGACTTTTACCTGGATGCGGACAACAACCCGGCTACAGGCCTGCTTACCGGCACTTTCACCGGTGGTGCCTATGATATATTGATGGAAGGAGCCATGCTGCAAAACTGGCTGGACCCGTATTATTTTTCCGGCGCCACGCAAACCTCCTGGGGCTGGAGCGGGCAGAGCATCGCCGATTATTACCAGATAGGCACAGTCGTCCAGGATGGCGCAACCTTGAAATTCGAAGGGTCTTTCAAGCGGGCGAAGCTGAAAGGTCTTACCGGTACAGGGCTTCGCATCGCCTTTACGATCACGAAGAGCGATTGGAGCGCTACGCTGGGATCGATGCCTGACCAGGGCTCGAACTCCATATTTATTGACATGAGCGAATAAAACATTCCTATGAAGATCTATTCACTGATAGTTATGCTATTGGCAGGTGGCGTTTTTTGCTCCGTCCTGTCCTGTGACAAGCTGGAGAAACCAGTGCTGTACACACCTCCTCCTGCCGATACCGTCCGTTACACGGCCAGCGATTCCGACTTTGCCAATCCTGAACGGGGATTTTACAGGGCCACGGAGACGCATGCAAATAATTACACGCCCCTGAATGCAGACCAGCTAAAAGCCTGGCGAACCTTGCAGCAGGCGGACGGCGGCGGGATCTATAAGATCTACAGCACGCTGGTATTCCGCAGCTTTGTGCTCGATGGATTGACAGGCAGCGCCCTGCCTGCCGGTCTGCTGGATAAGATCAAGGCGGATTTTGCCGCTGCGCGTGAGGCAGGCGTCAAGCTGATACCCCGCTGGTCCTATACCACTTCCACCCACGCCGGCGGCTGCCCCGGCGGAAGCATCTGCCCTCCGTATGGTGATGCGCCGAAGAGCATCGTCCTGCAGCATATCGCACAGCTGAAACCCATCCTGCAGGACAATGCGGACGTCATCGCCTGTATGCAAATGGGGTTTGTCGGCATCTGGGGCGAGAACTATTATTCCGATTTTTTCGGGGACCCTTCATCCAACGGACAGTCGAAACTGCTGGACAGCAACTGGCGGGATAAGATCGAGGTATTAAAAGCCATATTAGACGCCCTGCCCGCCAGCCGTATGGTGCAGGTGCGTACTCCCCAGATGAAACAACGATATGTATACGGTGTGGAT
>DASZVM010000274.1:0-6022 GCA_035547295.1 Puia sp.
AAACTGGAGAACATCCATATGCCCACCGGTAAATTTGCCATCAGTGGCCTCCGTATTTTTGGCAATGGCGCCGGTACACCCCCCGATAGCGTAAAACAATTCATCGTCCTGCGTACGGAAAAAGATAAAAGAAGCGCCTGGATCAAATGGTCCCCCGTGGACAACGCCTATGCGTACAACATCTACACAGGCATAGCGCCAGATAAATTATACAACTGTATTATGGTACAGGATGCCAATGAATACTATGATAAATTGATGGATAAGGATAAAGCATATTATTTTACCATCGAAGCCATCAATGAGAATGGCGTATCCGCTTGCAAACAAATAATCAAAGTCGACTAACCCAAAATAAAGAACTCGATATGAAGAAAGCCTCCCTTCTTGTCATGCTATTGCTCGCTGCTCATAGCTTAAAGCTCGCCGCTCAAAGCTCGCCTTCCCCCGCCATGAACACTTTCATCAATAACCTCATGTCCAAAATGACCCTGGACGAAAAGCTGGGCCAGCTGAACCTCCCCGGCGCCGGCGACATCACGACAGGCCAGGCCTCCAGCTCCAACATCGCCGGTAAGATAAAGGAAGGCAAGGTGGGAGGGCTCTTCAATATAAAATCAGTGGCAAAGATCAGGGACGTACAAAAAGTCGCCGTAGAGCAAAGCCGCCTGAAGATACCTCTCATCTTCGGTATGGACGTGATCCACGGGTATGAGACAGTATTCCCTATTCCCCTTGGGCTCAGCTGCAGCTGGGACATGGATGATATTGAAAAGAGCGCTCGCATAGCCGCCACGGAAGCCAGCGCCGACGGCATCTGCTGGACCTTCTCTCCCATGGTGGACATCGCGCGCGACCCCCGCTGGGGCCGCATCGCCGAAGGCAATGGCGAAGATCCTTACCTGGGATCCATGATCGCAAAAGCAATGGTAAAAGGGTATCAGCGTGATCTCTCCGGCAATACGGATATCATGGCCTGCGTAAAGCACTATGCTTTATATGGCGCGGCAGAGGCAGGCCGGGACTACAATACCACGGACATGAGCCGGGTAAGGATGTTCAATGAATACCTGCCTCCTTATAAAGCCGCTGTAGATGCTGGCGTGGGCAGCGTCATGGCCTCCTTTAACGAAGTGGATGGCATTCCCGCCACCGCCAATAAATTCCTGCTGACCGACGTATTGCGCACCCGCTGGGGCTTTAAGGGTTTTGTCGTCACCGACTACACAGGCATCAATGAGATGATAGAACATGGCCTGGGGAATCTGCAGACCGTCTCTGCCCTGGCCCTCAAAGCCGGTATCGACATGGACATGGTAGGAGAGGGCTTTCTGACGACACTAAAAAAATCATTACAGCAAGGCAAAATAACCCAAGCGCAGATCGATGCAGCCTGCAGACGCATCCTGGAAGCAAAATACAAGCTCGGTCTGTTCAAAGACCCCTATAAATATTGCGACGAGAAACGGGCCGCCACCGAGATCTTTACGGATGCCAACAAAAAGGAAGCCCGCCGGATCGCCGCCGATTGTTTTGTGCTCTTAAAAAATCAGGGCAATGTCCTTCCCCTGAAAAAAGGCGGCACCATCGCGCTGATAGGTCCGCTGGCGGATAATAAAGAGAATATGCCCGGCACATGGAGCGTAGCAGCCGATTTTACAAAGTCCATCTCCGTACTCCAGGGCCTGAAAGACGTAGCCGGCGACCAGATAAAGATCATCTACGCCCAGGGATCCAACCTGGATGAGGACAGTGCTTTTGCAGCAAGGGCCGGGATGTTTGGCAAGGCCCTTCACTGGGATCCCCGTCCAGCCGAACAAAGCATAGAGGAAGCCGTCCGGGCCGCTGGCCAGGCTGATGTCGTTGTCGCCGCCCTTGGCGAGTCGGCGGAGATGAGCGGCGAATCCAGCAGCCGCAGCAATATAGAGATACCCAGGGTACAGCAGCGTCTGCTGGAAGCCTTGCTAAAGACGGGCAAACCCGTCGTATTGGTCCTGTTCACCGGTCGTCCCCTGGCCATCAAATGGGAGAATGACAAAACCCCCGCCATCCTCAATGTATGGTTTGGCGGCAGCGAGGCCGGTCATGCCATTGCCGATGTACTGTTCGGTGACGTAAACCCCTCCGGTAAGCTGAGCACCACCTGGCCTCAAAACGTCGGACAGGTACCCCTGTACTATAACCATAAGAACACAGGCCGGCCGCTGGCGGAAGGGGCCTGGTTCCAGAAATTCCGCTCCAATTACCTGGATGTATCGAACGACCCAGTCTATCCTTTTGGGTATGGCCTCAGTTATACGCACTTTACATACGGTGACCTGACACTCAGCAGCAAATCACCAAAAGGCAATCAAAAGTTGACAGCCAGCGTCACCGTGACGAATGATGGCCAGAGAGAAGGAAAGGAAGTGGTGCAGCTATATATACGTGACCTCGTGGGCAGCATCACCCGGCCTGTAAAAGAGTTGAAGGGCTTTCAGAAAATTGCGCTCAGACCAGGCGAGACAAGGACCGTCACCTTCACGATATCTACAGAAGGCCTGAAATTCTATAACAATGATCTTAAATATGATTGGGAGCCTGGTGAATTCGATATTATGGTAGGTGGGAATTCCAGGGACACGAAATCCGTACGGGTTAACTGGACAAAATAGGTAACTTGCGGGCCTATTACAACAACAACCCTATTCCACATGCAAGGTATAAAAAACATCATTTTCGACCTGGGTGGCGTGATCATCAACCTGGACAACCAGCTCACGGAGAACGCATTCCTGGCGCTGGGCGCAAGACCGTTAAAAGAATATTTCGGACATGGACATGCCGCTTCTTTTTTTAAGGATTATGAAATAGGAGGTATCAGTGATCAGCAGTTTATAGATAATGTAAAAAGCCTGACCGGGGTCACCGCCTCAGACGAAGAGATCGTCCGGGCCTGGAATGCCTTGCTGCTGGATTTCCCGCCTGAGCGTATCCGGCTGCTGAAAGACCTGGGGAAAAGCTACCGGATCTTTCTTTTTAGCAATACGAATGCCCTCCATCTGACCCATCTGCAGCAGATATACAGGAATGCCTTCCCGAACGAACAGGGATTGGACGACCATTTCGAGCGGTCATATTATTCCCACATATTAAAAATGCGGAAGCCGGAAATAGAGTCATTCCGGCATATTCTAAAGGAAAATCAGCTGATAGGAGGGGAGACCCTCTTTGTGGACGATGCGTTGATAAACGTAGAAGGGGCTGAAAAAGCCGGGTTGAAAGGACTATTCCTGAGGCCAGGCACCACGATCACGGATTTCCAGTGGTAATGGTTATTTAATCTCCTCAAAATCAATGTATTCACCAACCTTGTCGGAGTTGGGTCTCCGTTGCTGGGCATCCGCATCCGTCTGAGCCCTTTGCCCGGACCCTGGCTGGCCTTGCCCATATCCGGCCGCCTGCCTCTGTCCGGCCTGTCCATACCCATTCTGCCCGCCCTGGGCCTGCTCATGCAGATCCTGCATATTTCTGAACTGCTGTCTCACCTGGCGGGTCGTCCGGGCAATAGGTACGACAAAGTTGAAGATGAACCGGTACAGTACATAGAATACGATGGCAAAGAAAAATATTTCTGGTAGAGCTCTCATTGCATTATTTTTTAAAAACCCTGTTAATCACCCAGTTGAGGCCGTCTCCAAGTCTTTCTGCCAGCATGTCGGCCAGCCTGGCCAGCACCTTTTGCAGCCTCTCGTTCTGAAGAAAAGGGTCGATGACGGGATTGCCTGTCACGCTTTCTCCCTCCACTCTTCTTGGTAACAGTGATCGAACAAATAATGTTCCGGAATGCTGTTGAAAATATGTGAAATTATCGTCCAGCCGGGCTTCAAGCTGACGTGCTTTCTTCCGCAATTTACGGATATCCGCTTCAAGAGTGTCTAATGTACGGGATGCTTTCGATGGCATATTTGTAGATAAGTTTTATTCAAGATCACGCCGTCTTCCTCCGGTCTAATCCTCGTCATTCATTTCCTCCTCTCTCGACTTTTGAATAATGCTCTGAACGACAGGGTCTACGAACAGCGATTTTCTAAAAAGCGCCAGCAGGACGAACAGGACCACCAGTAAAAGTGTCATCAACCCGAACCCTTTTACATAACTGCCCAGCATACTGGAAAACCAGTAACCCAGCATCAGACCTCCGAAGATCAGGATGAGGAAGGCTAGGAACAGCGATACGATGATCCATGCAAAATAGCCCGCCGACTTGGAAAATATGCGCAGGCTCTGGAGCCTGTAGATCTCCATCCTCGTCTCCAGGTACTCCTTTAACACCGCCTTGTTCTCCGATATAAACGAACCCAGGTTATCTGGCTGGTTCTGGTCCATGCTGGTTCTTTTCTTTAAAAATACTTAACCTGGAGGCAATTTTGGTGGAATTATTTTTAATTGTACATTTGCATTGATAAAACGAAGCATCAGAAGGGAACGGAAGCGTTCCCTTCTTCAATTTATAGTATCGCAGCTCTTATAAACATATGGTGAACGAAACTGTCAAGGCGGTGGAAAGCATGGTGCAGGCCCTGTTGGCCGACCAAGTAGATTATTTCCTGGTAGACATCAGGATCAAGCCTACGAATAATGTAAAGGTATATCTGGACGGAGACAAAGGGATTTCTATTGAGACCTGCGTTCGCTACAACCGCGCCCTGTATAAGAAGCTGGAGGAGTCCGGCCTGTTCCCGGACGGTGATTTCTCTCTTGAGGTTTCCTCCCCCGGACTGGATGAGCCGTTGAAGCTCCTCCGTCAGTACAAAAAGAATGTGGGCCGCCAGGTAGAGCTGGTGCTCCAGGACGGATCAAAAAAAGAAGGCCGTCTGGTCGAAGTCAGCGAAGACGGGGTCATCGTGGAGGAAACAAAAGGAAAAAATAAAAAGAAAGAGGTGATCAGCCACACTTTCTTATTCGATAACATAAAAACAACAAAAATTCAAGTAGTCTTTTAACAGGCCCCGCCCATGCGGACCACCATCCGCAAGGTAAAGCCTTAAAATCAAGAGTTATGGCCAGTATCAATCTGATCGAAGCCTTCCAGGACTTCAAAGAGGCGGAAAACATCGATCGTCCAACGATGATGAAAGTCGTAGAAGATGTGTTCAAAACTTTGTTGCGAAAGAAATACGGCAGCGACGAAAATTTTGACGTAATTGTGAACGCTGAAAAAGGCGACCTGGAGATCATGCGCCGGCGTACCATCGTAGAAGATGGTGAGGTCAACGACCCGCTGGCGGAGATCGCATACTCCGATGCCACAAAAGTAGAACCCGACTATGAAGTTGGGGAAGAATTATATGAAGAGGTGGAGATCCTGGACTTCGGCCGCCGTGCTATCCTCGCCGCCAAACAGACCCTGGCAAGCCGTATCGGCGATTTAAAAAAGAACGTGCTGGTAAAGAAATACAACGAAAGGGTCGGTGAGATTGTCAGCGCAGAAGTATACCAGGTCTGGAAAAAGGAAATATTACTGCTGGACGAGGAAGGCAGTGAGCTGATCCTCCCCAAGTCGGAACAAATACCCCAGGACTACTTCAAAAAAGGTGAGAATATCCGGGCAGTAGTAAAAAAAGTGGAGCTGAAGAACAATTCCCCGGTGATCATCCTGTCCAGGACAAGCCCCCTGTTCCTTTCCAAACTGCTGGAGATCGAGGTCCCTGAGATCTTTGACGGTCTGATCGTCATCAAAAAGATCGTTCGTGAGCCGGGCGAAAGAGCCAAAGTGGCAGTGGAGTCCTATGACGACCGTATTGACCCCGTAGGTGCCTGCGTAGGTATGAAAGGCAGCCGTATCCATGGTATCGTACGCGAGCTGAAGAATGAAAACATAGACGTCATCAACTGGACCAACAACGTCCAGCTGCTGATCCAGCGTTCTCTGACGCCGTCCAAAATAACCAATATGGAGCTAGACAGCGAAAAGCAGCACGCGAATGTCTATCTAAAGCCGGACCAGGTATCCCTGGCCATCGGCCGGACAGGGGTCAAT
>DASZVM010000275.1:0-2781 GCA_035547295.1 Puia sp.
ATTATACGGCAAAAGCGAAGTATATCCGGTTCCCCGACAGGCTGCTGAAAACCGGTCTCTTCAAAGTATATGCGTTTCGAAAGACAGGAGAAGGCTTTTATGACCCTTCAACCCTGAAGGATATTACGGCCCGTTGCGGGACGGTCATGCCGGATAAGGAAACGGTGGAGGTAAAAGTGCGGGGGGGCGCAGATGTCAGGGGTTTGACGGCTTGTATCATGACGCAGGAATATTGTTCGCAAAGCAGCAATTTCGGGGAGGATGAGATACGGCGGTTTACGGATGCGCTGAAGGTCTATTCGGACATCCCCTTCGACGGATTTGCCCTGGACGAATATGGCAACAAGTTCGTCGCACGGGAGGCCGAATTGAAGGGCGCCCCTTTCAGGGGCCGCTGGTATTCGAAGGCCATGGACACCGCGTTCAGGCATTCCACGGGCATGTCGCTGACAAAGACCTTGTTCGACGCGCGTTATGCACCGGCGGGCAAGCCGGAAGTGAGGATGCGTGCGATCAATGTCTATATGGATTTTATGCACCGGGGCGCTTTGCGGATTGAAAATGCGGTGTACCGGCGGAGCAGGGAGATCTTTGGCAAAAACATATTCAGCGGGATCCACGATACTTACCACAACAGCCTGGTCAACGACGAGATATGGGCTAATGGCATCGCCTGGTGGGATGTGCCCAGGGCCTATGGGCAGACGGATGAGAAAACGTCGTTACCTGTGCAAATGGGCGTGGCGATGGCGCACCCGATGAATGCGATGTACAACCAATACTATGACGTGGTCATACCGAATGTGATCACCAAGGCCCTGAAAGACCTGCGGTACGGGGTCCGGACGCATTATCATGCCCTTAACGACAAGCGGCCCAACCGCAGCGACCTGTGGGACCCCGAAGCCGTGGCAGGTATCAACAAGGTAGAGCATTGCGCCAGGATGCTGAACAAGTTCAACCCTTCGCTGCCCGCGGTGAAGCTGCTGGTCATCTTTGGAAGAGAGGCTTTGTCCAACTGGTATCCTAACGCGCCGGACAGGGGCGTTTATGATATCAACGATAAACTGGGTATCGAGGAGAAGGCCAGGGAGATATGGAATGCGGGGTATCTGAATGCGCTGGTGCCCTCGGACCTCATCGTGGACGGAAGACTGCATATCGGAGCCGATGGCAGACCTGTCCTCAACGGTCACCGCTTTGATGCCGTGCTGTATCTCTATCCGCAATATGCGAAGGAAGAGGAGCTTCGGTTCCTGGAAGCGTATGCGTCCCGGGGCGGACGGCTGATGCTGGAAGGGATGGCTACCAGGAATTTTGACGGGAAGGACATTACGGACAGGTTCCGGACCCTCTCCGGTAAAGCTACCGTACAGGGATATGCGTTGGATAAGCTGCGTCTGCTGGGGCTGGAAAAAAACCTTTTGCCGGACGGCTGTCCGACGGAAGATGGAGCTTTTGTATTCACGGACGAGGCATCGATGGAGCCTGGTCAGACGGCGTCTTTCAGTTTCACCTCCGGTGGGCATGTCTATAGCGGCAGATACAAGGGGTTGATCGTGCTTCGGCCGGATATCTCTTCGGGCGGAGTCGGCAAGCTCGCGGCCGCCGGTTTGACTGAATTAACCAAGGATGGAGAAATGATCCTGCGTTTCCAGCAACCAACGGATGTATTTTTTGACAGGCAGGGGAAAAAACCAGTCCTGATCATTGCGGACAGCGCGGGTAAGGTGCGGCCTGTGGTAGACCACCTGATGAAATAATGGCTATTTCAGATATTTCCCATACCAGGCGAGATAACGATCCAGCCTGTCCCTTTGAAAGGCGTGGTGATGGACAATTTACAATTTTATATTTACTGCGAACATAAAATTCGTCCCTGCCATGGGGAAATAGAAGTTTTCGGTTATCAGACTGCCCCCGGAATAAGAGCTATAGGTATAGCCATTGGGCTCATATTGCCTATTGAATACATTGTTCAGCTGGAAGATGAGGTCGATGGCTTTAAAAGGCTTGGGTTTCAGGGTGTACATCATGCGGTAGTCCTGTACATAGTAGCTGCGCAGGCTGCGGTTGTCTTTTTGCGAATTATCCAGGTATTGTTTGCTGACATATTTTGCCGGCAGGCTGATGGTGAGGTCCGGCAAGGGCAGGAAGTCCAGGGAAGCCGCTGCTACAACAGCGGGAGAAAAGGCGATGTCGGGATGTTTGTAAAAATAGCTCTTCTGACCGCCGTTGTCATAGTCGTCCACGTACTCGGTGTAGTTGTCGATCTTATTGCGGCTGAGGGTCAGGTTGGCTGATGCGGTGAGGAAGCCTGTGACGCGTGCGCTGCCCTGCAGCTCAAGACCCAGGCGATAGCTGTCCCTGATATTGGTGCGGGTGTAGGCGCCTACGTCATTGATCCGTCCCGTGAGTACGAGCTGGTCTTTATACAGCATATAGTAAGCGGTGGCGCCCAAGGAATAGCGGCTGGTCTTTCTTTCATATCCCAGCTCGAGATCGTTGAGCGTTTCCGGCCGGGGCTGCTGATCCTGCCCTGCCTCAAAATCGTCGCGGTTGGGTTCATGACTTGCGTGGGACCAGGAAAGATAGGTCTGCCATTCATGCCCTGTCCAGGTAAGACCTGTCTTGGGGTTGAAAAAATCATAGTGTTTATTGATGAACAGCTCGGGATTGTTCTTAAAGCCTTCCAGGTCATAGCCGACCCTGCGGTACTGCATGTCGGCGAAAAAGGAGAGATGCTCTGTCAATTGCTGCTGCCATTTGCCGTAGATATTG
>DASZVM010000276.1:0-2531 GCA_035547295.1 Puia sp.
AAAGGGATTGCCAGCTGTTGCCACGGATCATCTTTCCGATGTATACGATCTGTCCCACATGATGGGGGTAGTGGGCAAGCTGACGATTGATGGCATCGATGGCTAACAGCGGTTCATGGCGTATGTGGATGGTGCGCAGCAGGTCGTCGGCTGTCAGGCTGCGCAAGGTGCCGAGCAGGCAGCCCCAGCCTTTATTCCACTGTTCGATCAGCTGATCACGGGTGTAATGTTCGCCCTGCAGGCCGAATTCCGTCTCTCTGTTCCTTCCTGGTTTTTCTCCGTCCTCTGTAAGGAAATTTGTCCACCTGCTGATCATATTGCCGTTGAGATGCCGGATGATAATAGCGATGCTGTTGGATGCTTCGTTGGGAGCATAGTAAAAATCTTTTTCTTCCAGCTGCATAAAGGTGCCTTCTCCCAGCATTTTGTAGGTGGTGAGGCGTTTGATCACGGATTCCAGATAAGCGTTGCCTAATGAAGTGCTCATAGTTTTATAGTTTTTGTCGATTAGTATCCTTCTGCATCATCATCTCCCCGGCGATCACCCACCGCCTCTATTTTGCTGCCGGATACCCTGATCACTTCCGTGCGTCCGATGCTTCCCCGTTGGGTGATGGTATAGCCCATTTTCAGCAGAGCTTCCCGTACTTCGATGGGAAAATCTGTTTCCACAAAGATCTCGTCGGGCAGCCATTGATGATGGAATTTGGGCTTATTGACGGCATCTTCCGTCGTCATATTGAATTCCAGGATATTTATCAGTGTCTGGAAGACCGAGGTAGTGATGGTCGTACCTCCCGGCGTGCCTGTTATGAGGAAGACCTTGCCTTTATCCAGCACCAGGGTAGGGGTCATGGAGCTGAGCATGCGTTTGCCGGGGGCGATTGCATTTGCTTCCGCTCCAACGGCGCCATACATATTCGGAACACCGGGCTTGATGCTGAAATCATCCATTTCATTATTCAGGAAGAATCCTGCGCCGCCTACCACCACCTTATTCCCATATCCTCCATTGAGGGTCGTCGTGATGGATACGGCATTACCTTCCCGGTCATACACATTCAAATGGGTAGTCTCTTCGCTGGCGGGAGAAAGGATGCCGGCCTGTATATCCTTGCTGGTGCCTGCCTTATCCGGCGGGATCAGGGACATGCGTTCATGCAGGTAGGATTCGCTGGTCAATGTTTTTACAGGCACCGAATAATAATCCTTGTCGCCCAGGTATTTTGCCCTGTCGGCATAAGCCAGCCGCTCAGCTTCCGTCATCATGTGCACGGCTTTGGGAGACTGGAAGCCGTATGACTTCAAAGGCAGCCCTTCCACTATCTTCATCATCTGCTGCAGGAGGACGCCGCCGCTGCTGGGCAGGGGCATGGTGACAATGCTGTATTTTTTATATGGGAATACGGTGGCATCTCTTTCCTTAGCCTCGTATCCGGCCAGGTCAGCTGCTGTGATGATACCCTTACCCCGCTGCATTTCGTCTACGATCAGCCTGGCTGTCTCTCCTTTGTAGAAGCCTGCCGCGCCTTTATCCCTGATAAGGCGCAATGTCCTGGCAAGGTCTTTTTGTACCAGGGTGTCTCCTGTCTTCCAGCCTTCTTCCTTTACGAATACGGGTTGGACGGTGTTATATTTTTTAAAAGAGGATTGTGCCGCATTGAGACTGCGGGCTTCCCCTGCCGTGATCACAAAACCTTTTTCCGCCAGATCGATGGCGGGCTGGACCAGTATGGAGAAGGGCAGGCGGGCATATTTCAGTCCGGCAAAAATGCCGGCGATGGTCCCGGGTACACCGGCTGCCAGATGACCATTCTGGCTCAGGTCTGTGCGGGCGTTGCCGGCGGCATCCAGGTACATGTCCCGGGTAGCTGCTGCCGGCGCTTTTTCCCGGAAATCCAGGGCTATGTTCCTTCCATCGGCCAGGTGTGCTACCATAAAACCTCCTCCTCCGATGTTGCCTGCCGCGGGATATACTACCGCCAGGGCCAGCTGTGTGGCGATGGCGGCATCCACGGCATTGCCTCCTTTCTGCAATATGGCGACCCCTGCCTTACTGGCCAGCGGGTGTGCGGAGACAACGGCGCCCCTGGATACAACGGTCTTTTTTTGGATATGATAGGTATAAGGATCGATGGTCTGTGCCGAGAGTATGCAGGCGGAAAGCACGAAGAGGCCCGTGAGCAGATGGCGCATCATGTAGGTGGAATTTAACGGAAAGTTACCATTTTTTTGTTTTTAACTGTTTACTTACATTCATGGATCATTGGTTAAAATCAACGAGAGAAAACAACTATGCAAAAGATCATTCCCCTGCTTTTCATGCTCTTTTCCTATACGGCCTTTTCACAATCTGCCCCTTCCCCGGAAGCTTTTTTGGGATATAAGCTGGGTGATCATTACACGCAGCATTATAAGATCGTAAATTATTTCAGGGAGGTGGCGCAGGCACTGCCTGCCCAGGTGAAGCTGGTACAGTATGGCGAAACCTATGAAGGGCGGCCGCTGTTGCTGGCATTTATCGCCTCGCC
>DASZVM010000277.1:0-7123 GCA_035547295.1 Puia sp.
CCGCGGCAACAGGCATGGTGGAAGTAGGACTGTCATACCATACGGCGATGTCATTGCCGGACGCATTCGTTTTTAACGCGGCGGTGGTTGCATTGTCACCACAGATGGTGGCTTTCGCGCCGGCTGCGGTGGCAGCAGCACTGGTGGTGATGCTGCTGACATTCTGATCATTCCCGGTATTGGCGTCTCCGCTGAGGCTTGTCGTGCTGGTGAACGTATAGCTGGTGCCGGCCGTGGACTTGAAAGTGGTGCTATAGGTAAAGGCTACAGAGCTTTGCGCGGGGATGGTGTCCCGGTAGACGGCGCTGAGGGTCGCTACGGTGGCGCCTCCGTTCTTTATAACGGTGGTCACGGGTATATTGTACTGGTTGGAGCCGCCAAAGTTGCGGATACGGATGGTAACGATCTGCGAGTCGCTGGCGCAGATGCCGGCAGTGGGGTATTCCATCCCTGCTATGCCTACATCGGTAGAGGGTGCGATAAAGGTCACCCTGTAATCCTGGGTCTCCCCGTTGGGATAGGTCCCGCAGGCGGCAGGGGTGGTGGTGGCGCCATCCTGGGTAATGATCCGCATACGGGTGATGGTGCCGGTCTTTACGGTGATGGGGACTGTGATATAACCGGTGAAAACGGCCGGCGTTGTGGAACTGGCCTGGGCAACGGTGGTTTGCGCAGCCAGCTCGCCTGGGTCACTGAAATCCCCGTCATTATTAAAGTCGATATAGACGGCGATGTTAGTGGTGGTAGTGCCGCTGCATGTCTGATAGGTGACGTTGACGGGTACGGTCTGCCCGATGCCCAGCTGAGATGCGGCAGCGGTGGTATTATCGGTGTAGGTCTTGCACCCGGGCGTGGGGAAGCTCTGACCGCTGAGACTGACACCTGTGATGGAAGTTCCGGTGGCGGAAGCCTCCGATGCGCAGTAGGCTGTTCCCCCTGCTCCGCTGACCAGCAGGGAATAGGCCTGGCTTCCCGGGGGAGTGCCTTGTTTTAGTGTACCCTTGTGGGTTATTTTTATTTTATAGGTATTGCCGGGTATGGGATTGTCCACCTGCACCTTTTCCACGTTGTCAAGGACATTATCACCCCTGGTGGCGGCTGCAGAAGGGCTTGAAGGGTTCAATTTCCAGGGTTGATAGACAGTGCCGGTGGCGACATCGGTGATCCGCAGATCGAGGTCATTCACCAGCTTGGGGGTCACATCATGAAAGTTGCCGGTGATATTGGTCGCGGGGACACCTGCGGGATCTGTCCAGCAAATGGTGGCCGTGAGAGGCACAAGCCCGGAAGCAACCACGGTAAAGCTGTCGGCGTCGTGTGAGGTGTTGATCAGCTGTTTTTCCTCGATCATCTGATCCCGCTTTGCGGAAGTATCCGAAGTAATGACGGACGCGGCTTTCTGTATGTTGAGCAGACCCCATCCGTACTGGTAGTCCGGACCGGCATTAGCGCCGGCTTCGTCGGCGGTGTGAATCAGAAGACCTTTCAGGGTGGCGCTGCGCATAAAGTGGCCGGCCCCGCCATGAAGCCTGGACCAATATTCCTGCAGCAGGAAGGAAGAGCCTGCTGCCGCGGGTGAAGCCATGGAAGTGCCGCTGAAAACATCATAGGCATTATCCGCGGTACTGATGGATGAAAGGACGTTGGCGCCGTCAGCCACTACGTCGGGCTTGATCCGGCCATCACCTGTAGGACCCCAGCTGCTGAAGTCGGTGATCACTACGTCGGAAGGCTGGGTATAGCCGCCGGGAATGGGATTTACAGCACCCACGGTAAGGATGTTCTTGGCATTGCCGTAGGTGGCGATGATCATATAGCCGTCGTTATTGCTGATCTTGCCTGCCTGCCTGGTAGCGGATTTCCAGGAATGGGTGCTATTGTCATAATAATAATAGGTCCCACCGGGGTCGGGTCCATTCACGGACCGGTTGTTACCCGCGGCTTTTGCCATGAGATAGAAGGGGGCATAATAGGCAATGGAGTCCCAGGTCCTGGTGTCGTCGTCATACAGGCCAAAATTCACGTCGATGGAGTCTCCATTGTTGCCCCACCATTGCCACTGGGTGGCAGTCTGGTACCAGCCGGCGGTGATGGAATAAGAGTGATTGGAGACCAACATATTATGATTCCCGGCTGCATCCATCATCTCGGATTGATCGCTGTTGAAATCATACGCTTTCAACTGCAGGGCGCCAAAGGCCATGCCCTTGGCCATTGGGTTCACGCCCGTGGCTATCATGGTGCCGGCGACATGGGTGGAGTGGTCTGCCAGGTTGCTGGCCCCGTCCACCTGGATGACCCTGTTCTTAAGCTCCACATGGGTCGGCCGTACCTCCCCTTCGTCCCAGACGCCGATGAGCCCGGACATATAGCTGGTGCTGCCGCTGAGACCAAGTCCGGTGCTGCCGCCCGGCCATAAAGAAGTGGTCCCGATGGTAGCGGCAGAAATAATATTATCGTTGGTGGTGATATAGACGGGATGTCCTGTCCGGCTGATGCCCCGCAGATAGGCCATACGCCCTGCCTTGTTCCGGAGGGTCAGGGGCCAGTTGTATTGAGCAGCCAGGGAGAATACCATTTTGCGGATGTCCTGCTCCTGGGTGATCTTCATCTGCCGGGCTTGTTGCAGGGTAGTCCTGTTGGTGGCGATCTGCGCCCGGGAAAAAAGGGCGGATAGGAGTAGGATGGTTAAAAAGACTAAGGATGGACGGATCCTGCAATTAGTCATAAGGATTGTTTAAATCGTCTTAAAAATAGTGTTTTTTAGCTGGTTTCGGGCATTATTGATTAACTTACCCTACAACGTCTCATGGGTCGTCATTGTATGTTGAAGCTATTGTTTATTAGTCTTTTAGCCTGTTGTGTCTCTTCCCGGCATGCCACCTCCGCCGCTGGTCGGGATCAGGGCATCGAGGGGACTGTCTTTAGCGTCGGGGGCAACCTGATGCCTGCCCCCGACAGGAAACGTTCCATCCCGAAGGATGGGATCCCCGCCACCATATACATTTACGAATTGACCAACATCAGCCAGGTGGACAGAACAGGGGAATCACCCTATTACCGTGCCATACATACCCAGCTGATCAAACAGGCTGATACGGACGAAAAAGGCCACTTCAGGGTCCCGTTGCCAGCAGGACATTATTCCATTTTCACAAAAAAGAACGATCTCTTCTACGCCAGCCGGAGGGATGAAAAAAATAACCTTTCCCCCGTTGAGGTGCTACCTGGAAAAATGACAAAAATTGACTGTAGTGTAGAGTCGGATATAAGACCTGTTTACTAGGATTTACGGGGATTTAACGTGGACGGTTGCCTTTGGGACGGGCGAAGAAAAATAGTTTGCGTACATTTGCACCTGGAATGAACAGTGAGGATCTATCAGGGCTTTTCTTGCATTCACCCCGCCTTTTTCAACTGGCGGACAGGCTCTTGTTGTCCCAACCCCAACGGGTGCATTGCAGGAACCTCCAGGGCAGCAGCCCGGCCTTTCTGCTGAACGCGATCTTCCGTCACGATATGACCAGCCAGCTCAACCACCTGGTGGTCTGCGAAGATGCCGAAGCCGCGGCTTATCTGCACAATACCCTGGATAACCTTACGGGAGCGCTGGACCTCTTTTACTTCCCCTCCTCCTTTAAGAACAAAAAGAACTACCGTCTGCTGAACAGCAGCCATGTCATGCTGCGCACGGAAGCCCTTACCCGTCTCTCGGCAGCCATGAGGAACCCGGCTGCCGCCACAGGCAGTCATAAAAAGCTCATCGTCACCTATCCTGAAGCGATCTTCGAAAAGGTGGTGCAGCCGGACGCCCTTTCGGGTAACATTATTTCCATCAAGGCAGGCGATACCCTGGACCTCAACGGACTAATGGAGCAATTCGTGAATAAGGGCTTCGAGCGGACGGACTTTGTTTATGAGCCCGGTCAGTTTGCCTTGCGGGGCGGTATCCTCGATATCTACTCCTTTGGTAACGAAAAGCCTTACCGGGTGGAGCTCTTCGGCAACGACATAGACTCCATCCGCATCTTCGATCCGGAAACACAGCTGAGCGAACGCAAGCTGCTGCAGGTGAACATCATTCCCAACGTGGATACACGGGTTGCCAGCGGGGAGAAGATATCCCTCCTGGACTTCCTCCCGGAGAATACGGTCATCTGGATGCAGGACTGGGCCTTCACACGGGAGAGACTTTCCATCCAGGAAGAAGACCTGACGCTATTCCTGGAGCATCTGGCAGAAGAGCGCGAACGCCGGGCGGCAGCCCAGGCCCAGGCTGAAGCAGGAGGGGTGGCAGCCGGTAAAGCCCGGAAGGCCCTCCTCCGGGAAACCCTCTCCGACGAGGAGGACAAGCTGGAGAAAAAAGATATCAGCCCGGAAGAATTTGTGACGGCGGATGAGGTGGCCCGGCAGATCGCACGATTCCATGTAGTAGAGTACGGCCCGTCGGCATCGGGACATATAGACGGTGGAGCGGAACCCTTTGTTATCGAATTCCATACGCGCCCGCAACCTGCATTTAACAGACAGTTCGACCTTCTGATAAAGGACCTGAAATCCTGGGAGGCAAAAAAATATACGTTATACCTGTTTGCCGAGAACCCCCGGCAACTGGAACGTCTGCATACCATCTTTGAAGACCTGCACGCGGAGATCCCTTTTACACCGGTGCCCCTGTCCATCCATGAGGGCTTTATCGATGAAGACCTGAAGATCGTCTGTTATACTGACCATCAGCTCTTCCAGCGATACCACAAGTACAAGGTAAAACAGGCTTATAACAAGAACAAAGCGATCACTCTTCGCACACTGCGGGAGCTGCAGCCGGGAGATTATGTCACCCACATCGATCATGGTGTAGGCGTATACAGCGGTCTGCAGAAGATAGAAGCCAACGGCCGGTTGCAGGAAGCGGTACGTATCATCTACAAGGACAGCGATATCCTGTATGTCAATATCAACTCCTTACACAAGATATCCAAGTATACGGGTAAGGATGGCACGGTCCCCAAGGTGAACAAGCTGGGCAGCGATGTCTGGCAAAAGCTAAAGGAAAAAACAAAGACAAAGGTCAAGGAGATCGCCTTCGATCTGATAAAGCTCTATGCTCAACGCAAGGCCCAGCAGGGTTTTGCGCACTCGCCCGACAACTATATGCAGACGGAGCTGGAAGCCTCCTTTATATATGAGGATACGCCTGATCAGAGCAAGGCTACGGCGGACGTAAAAAAGGACATGGAATCCGCCTCGCCCATGGACAGGCTCGTTTGCGGGGATGTGGGATTTGGCAAAACGGAAGTGGCCGTACGGTCTGCCTTCAAGACCTGCTGTGATAATAAACAGGCGGCGGTCCTTGTGCCTACGACCATCCTGGCATTCCAGCACTATAAGACCTTTAGCGAAAGGCTGAAGGACTTCCCTGTAAAGGTGGATTATGTGAACCGGTTCAAGTCGTCCAAAGAGAAGAAAGAAACGCTGAAGAAGCTGGAAGAAGGCAAGATCGATATCATCATCGGGACGCATGCCTTATTGGGCAAGGAAGTAAAGTTCAAGGACCTGGGTCTGCTGGTCATCGATGAGGAGCAAAAGTTCGGCGTGGCCCATAAAGAAAAGATCAAGACCCTGCGGACCCATGTGGACTGTCTTACCCTGACGGCAACGCCCATTCCCCGCACGCTGCAGTTCAGCCTCATGGGAGCCCGGGACCTGAGCATCATCAATACGCCTCCGCCCAACCGGCAGCCTATACAAACGGAGCTGCACGGCTATAACGAAGATTTTATCAGGGACGCCATCTATTACGAGACGGAAAGGGGAGGACAGGTATTCTTTATATACAACAGGGTGCAGGGGCTGGCCGAAATGTCCGCTCTTATCCAGGGTCTCTGCCCTGATCTAAGCATCGGGTATGCCCATGGACAGATGGAGGGGCATGAGCTGGAGGAAAGGATACTGGACTTCATCGATAAGAAATATGACGTTCTTGTATGTACGAATATCGTGGAGAGCGGGGTGGACATCCCCAACGTAAATACGATCATTGTCAATAATGCCCATCACTTTGGATTGAGCGATCTGCACCAGCTGCGGGGACGGGTGGGACGCAGCAATAAAAAAGCCTTCTGCTACCT
Source organism: Puia sp. (assembly GCA_035547295.1). Lineage (GTDB taxonomy): Bacteria > Bacteroidota > Bacteroidia > Chitinophagales > Chitinophagaceae > Puia. The sequence continues at coordinate 6,132 of DASZVM010000277.1, forward strand.
GATCGCGCCGTCCCTGGCCACGCTGCCGGACGACAGCCGCAAACGCTTGCAGACACTCGAGCAGCATAGCGATCTTGGCAGCGGCTTCCAGATCGCCATGCGCGATCTGGACATCCGTGGGGCGGGCAACCTGCTGGGCGGGGAACAAAGCGGCTTTATGGCGGAGATAGGCTTTGAGATGTACCAGAAGATCCTGGAAGAGGCTATCAGGGAGCTGAAACGTACGGAATTCAAAGAGCTTTTCAAGGAAGAGATATCCAGGGCGGACGATTATGTACAGGATTGTACGATCGACACGGACCTGGAGATACTGATACCGGACAGCTATGTGGAAAGCATCACGGAAAGGTTGACCTTGTATACCCGGCTGGATAACTGTGACACCGAGGAAGAGCTAACGGCCTTCCATGAGGAGCTCATCGACAGATTTGGTCCGATACCGCCACAGGTGGAAGATCTCTTCGATACCGTGCGTATCCGCAAACTGGCTGTAGGTCTGGGCTTTGAGAAATTGATCCTGAAGGACACGGACCTGCGTTGCTATTTTATCAACCGGCCCGACTCCCCTTACTTCGAATCGGATATCTTCCGCCGGATATTGGAATATATCCAGAAATATACAAATAAGGCTAAGCTCAAACAGGCGGGCAAGCACTTCCTACTGATAGTGGACGATATGAACTCCATGACCGAGCTCCTGCGGTTCTTACAGAGAATGAACGGTTTTGTCCATGAAGATGCGATCAAGGGCAAACTGGCGACGACTTAGGGGAAATTTCATTATATTCATCCAAAAACATATCCCATGAACAGTAATGACCGCCTGCTGGCCGTTCTTTCGCACATACTGACCGTTGTCCCGGGTGTTGGTATCCTGGCACCGCTGGTGATCTACCTGGTAAAGAACGAACCGGGCTTTGTGAGGGATAATGCCCGGGAATCCCTGAATTTCCAATTGACAATCATATTGTTATACATCATCCTGTTTGTTA
>DASZVM010000278.1:0-5075 GCA_035547295.1 Puia sp.
TCTCCGCCCACAAGGCTGTGAGGCCCGATGGTGGTGCCACCATAGATCTTCGTGCCTAATTTTACAGTTGCTCCTTCACAAAGCGCAAATGGTCCCCGGATAAGCGATCCTTCCATCACCTCGGCCCCTTTGCCGATGTAGATAGGGCCGTTGGAAGCATTGAGGATACAGTGCTGTAGAGTGGCCCCCTCCTCTATAAAGATATTTTCCCCTGCGATGGCCTGTACGGAGGAAGGAATGGGTTGAGACGCGCGGCCTGCGGTAAGCAAAGCAAAATCATCCACCAGGGCTTCGGCATTCAGCTGGAAGATATGCCAGGGCTGCGTAAGACGGGGGACCCAGTGCAGTACACCGCGGGATCCATGTTGTTCTTTCTCCCGGATGGTGAGAATGCCTATGCGTATGTCGGCGATGGCCCGGGTGGCCGTGAAAGGGAACAGCGTGTCATCCATGGGGTAAAACTATAAAAAAATCCCTTCCGATACAGGAAGGGATAATGCCTTATAGAAGCGCCAACGTTTATTTGGTCTTCTTTTCGTAACGTTTTTTGAATTTGTCGATACGGCCCGCTGTATCCACCAGCACGTTCTTGCCGGTGAAGAAAGGGTGTGAAGTATTGGAAATTTCCAATTTGATCAGGGGATATTCGTTGCCGTCCTCCCATTTGATGGTTTCCCGCGAAACAGCTCCGCTGCGGCTCAGGAAAGAATAGCCATTGCTCATATCCTTAAAAACTACAAACCGATAGTTGGCTGGATGGATACCTTTTTTCATAACTAGTTCTATTTAAAGGTTGTACGGATTTGGCCGTACTTTTTTATTGTTCCCCGGGTATGGTTTACTCCGCAAAAAAACCCATCCCCGGTGAACATCTAATGATGGGCCTTTCAGCCAACAGGCCTGTGGCCTGTTTTTGAAGTGTGCAAAGATAGGACTAATTGGCAGTTATAACAAATAATTCTGCCTAGTTCCTCATATTCACGTATTGCAGCGGAATGCCCAGGTTGGCGCCGCCGCACAGCTTGATGACGGCCTGAAGATCGTCGATCTTTTTGCCTGTCACCCGGACCAGGTCATCCATGATGGCGGCCTGTACTTTCAATCCGGAATCCTTGATCACCTTGACCACCTTCTTGGCGTCTTCCTGCTTTAGCCCGTTGTGTACCGGCACTTCCTTTTTGGTGACCTTCCCGCTGGGAGAAGCTTCCTTGCTCATGTCAAAGGCAAGGGCATCCAGCCCCTGCTTCATGCTGCGGCTGATCAGCACGTCCGTGATCTGGTTGATCTTCATTTCGCTTTCCGCCTCCAGCTTGATCTTCATCTCCTTCTTGTCCAGCTCGATGACCACCGGTGAATCTTTGAAATCAAACCGGTTGGTTATCTCTTTTTTGGTGACGTTAACGGCATTGTCCAGTGTCTGCGGATCGACCTTGCTTACAATATCAAAGGATGGCATGATTGAAGAGTTGAAAGACAAAGATAGGCGTTCTCCCCTAATTGTTACCCCCTATTCGCCGCTCCCCTAATTATTGCCCCCTGTCTTTACCCTGCTCTCCTCCTCCCCTGCGCCACTAGTCCTCCGGCGTGCCGGGACCTTCAATGGTTTGCCAAAACGGTAGCTGAAGGTGACGCTCACCTGGCGGCTGTCCCGGAGATTATGGAACGTGGCTTCCGTCTGCTGGAAATTGATATATCCGTGGGGCTTATTGGTGTAGAGGAAGTCCCGGACACCCAGTTTGAGGCTGGCCTTCTCCTGTAATATTTTTTTCGAGATGGCAGCGGTAGCCTGTCCCAGCGGATAGACGACCACCTGTCCTTCGACACCCTTTGTACGATACCAGCCGGAAAGCTCGGCGCTCCAGCCGTGGGGGAAGGTGAGCTGGTTGTTCACATTCAGGGTCAGCGTCGTGGCGTCTATATCAATCGGCTCATTGTACAGGACACCTTTGAACCTTGTATAATTGACGTTGCTGTACAGGATGGACATCCACCACTTGGTGACGTGCAGCTGGGCGCTAACGGCAATGCCTGCGTTCTGGCGGCTGCCGATGTTGCCGTTACGGACAATGGTAGCGCGTCCCGATTGCTCGAAGGTCTCGGAGAAGAAATCTTTGGTATAGCTGTAGTTCAGCGTGGTGGAAAGCCAGCCGCCATAGGTGTGTCCCAGCTCGATATTATCCGAAAATTGAGGCTGGAGGTAAGGGTTGCCGGCCTGGTAGGTATACTGGTCCAGGAAAAAAAGGAAGGGGTTCAGATCCTGGTAGGCCGGCCTGTCGATCCGCCGGCCATAGTTCACCGAGAACTGGTTCTTTTCATTCGCCTGGTAGCTTACGTATACGGTAGGGAAAAAGCTGAAATAGCTGCGGGAAAAGCTGGAGTCCTTATTGATGACAGAGAGGCCGTTGCCCAGTTGATGACCGGAATAATTGGTATTCTCCATGCGCAGCCCGGCCTGGATGCCCCATTTCTTATACTGTTTGTTCAGGTTGACATAGGCGGCATTTATATTCTCCCGGTAGATGAAATGGTTGGTCTTGTTGGTATCCACTTCAGGGACATCGCTTACGACATTAAAATAGTTGGCCAGGTTGTCCGTGCGTACATAGCTGGATTTGACACCGGCCTCAAACTTTAAGTCTTTGGTCAGGGGATGCGTATAGTCCGACTTGAACGTATAGATATCGATGTTGCTGGGAGTATTACCCGTGAGAATGGTCTCGGTCTTATGGTCGTTGCCCGGATAGGTGGTGATATTGTCGAAATACTGATCGTTCTGGGATGAATAGCGTACGTAATCCAGGTCGGCGGTCAGTTCTTTGCCCGTGGAGTCGAACTGGTGACGGAAATTGAGATTGACAGAGCCGTTCTTCCAGGTGTTTTTGGTCGTGCTGGGCGAAAAGACCATGGAATCGATGCTGCCATGTGCATCCTTCAAAAAGATATTGCTGGTGCCCCGGTTGTTCTCTTCGTTCCTGAAGCCGCTGACGACGAACCCCAGGGTTGTCTTGCCGGACAGGTAATAGTCCATGCCAAATTTGAGGTTCATGGAAGGGTTGGTAAAATGCATCTCGGTACCTTGTGTAAAGATAGAGTTCACTACCCTGTCCGGTCCCGGGTCCAGGTAGGTCCTGCTGATGTCCAGGTGTTGAAAGCCTTCCCAGCGGGAATAACCCCCATTGAGAAAGAAATTGGCTTTCCCATTGCGGTAGTTAAGGTTCAGACTGCCGCTGGGCTTGGGGTATACACCCTGGGTATGGGTCAAATTTATATTACCATTGAAGCCTTTCGTCTTGTTCTTCTTTGTTTTGATATTGATGATCCCCGAGTTACCGGCAGCATCGTATTTTGCCGAAGGGTTGGTCATCAGCTCTATCTGGTCGATGGCGGAGGCGGGAAGGCTCTTGAGATAGCTCGCCAGTTGGGTAGCCGTAAGATAAGTAGGCTTATTGTCGATCATGATCGTCACGCCTTGTTTTCCTTTCAGGCTGATATTATCATCCTTGTCCAGGGTAACGCCCGGAGATCTTTCCAGCACATCCAGGGCCGTGGCTCCTGCATTGGAAGGAGAAGCATCCACATTGACCACCATCCTGTCAGCCTTTTGTTCGATAAAAGGCTTTTTACCAATGACAGCCACTTCCTGTAAATTTTTAGATGTAGCTCGTAAAACAATGGCTTGTATAATAATAGACGATTTATCCCTAGATAATTCAAAAACACGGCTATAGTTGGTGATATGTCCCACACTGCTGGCGGCTACCAGGTATTTCCCATTAGCTACCTTGTCAAAGGCCCACCAGCCAGCCTTGTTTGAAACGGTCTGACCGATGCGGGAAGAATCCTTTGCGTTCAGCAAAGAGATAGTGGCAGCTTCGACAGGTCTGTGATCTTCGTCCCCTACCTGGCCGCTGACCCTGGCAGCAGGCACCTGCGCTGAAAGGGAAAAGGAGAAAAGGAGGACAAAAAGTGCAGACAGCAGCGTTCTAAGGTTAGTCATTGTCGTTCGAGTTTATATTATTAAGTACTATTCTTCAATTATTACAATACAAAGATTGGTACTATTTATTGCATAGTACATTGCTTTGTGTCGGATGGCTGATTTTACTGATAGTTGGTATGGCAAACTTAGCTGGAGGACGGTGGGACGGATAATTTTTTAGATGTAGGGGGCATTTTCCTTGACAACAGGACGGGATTATTGAAAGTATGACGGGATTTAGGTTGGAAAGGTTACAGCATGGCTATTTACTGGCAAATTTTTATTGGTTTGTCATGACAGTCCGGTGATGTGGGCTGAACGTATTATATATCGGGGGAAGCAGGCGCTTCCGGAGAAGGTGTCGATGGAATTTTTTGAGGCGGTTTTGATTTAAGCCTGAAATAGATAATAGCGCCGGTGATCATCAGCAGGAAGGAGATGATCTCTGCCTGGGTGGGATGAAAACCAAAGATGTCATACTTGGTATTGACGCGTATCTTTTCCACAAAGAACCGTTCGACCCCATTTACAAAAAGATAGATGCCAAAAAGCGTTCCCGGCACCTTCAGCTTTTTGCGTAATGACCACAAAAGGAAGAAGAGTCCCAGGCAAACCAATGTCTCATAAAATGGAGTGGGGAAAACGGGAATGGGCAATTGACTGCAATAGGAACCGTCACAACCGGGGATCCGTACGCCTTCACCAACCACGTTATGGGGATAGGAATAGGCGAAAAGCCAGTCAGGCAGCCAGGACGGCGCTTTAGCCGCCAGGTGAGGGATCTTGTCCAATGCACCGAACTGAGGGAGATAAACTTCTTTATATTGTTCTGTGATCCGCTGGAAATCACCTGCGGATGCCAAACTCACCTTATCCCCGATACGGGTATAATAAGCGCTGTTGAGGATGCCCCAGTCCCCGTCTCCGGCAGTCTGACATCCAATGCGGCCAACGGCATAAGCCAGCATCAGACCAGGAGCAGCGGCATCATTGAGATACCAGAAGCCGATGCCATGCTTGCGGGCATAATACCAGATAGCGATGGCCGCACAGATAAGTCCGCCATAAAAGGTAAGACCGCTAAAAGAAAAAAGGG
>DASZVM010000279.1:0-7724 GCA_035547295.1 Puia sp.
AAATATCGTTGCGCCCCTCCCAGCGAGATGCGAAATCCCGTGATCACCTCATCGAATATAAGCGCAATGCCATACTGATTACAAAGAGACCGGAGACACTCCAGGAACCCTTCCGCCGGAAAGATACAGCCATTATTACACATGACCGGCTCGGTAATGACGGCGGCTATCTCCTCCCATCGCTCCGCAATCGTTCTTTTCACCAGCTCAGGATCATTCCAGGGCAGAATGATGAATTGATCCCTCGTTTGTTCCGGCAAACCCGCTGTCCAGGGAAACACGGCAGGCGCTTCCCTGCTGCCCAATGCTTCCACGGACGGAGCCGATATCCCCCAGCAGACATTATCCATCCACCCGTGATAATGCCCTTCAAAACGGAGGAATTTCTGCCTCCCCGTTTTAGCCCTGGCCACCCGCAGCGCTGTCTGGACGGCAGCAGACCCATCCAGGCAAAACCGCACCAGCTCCGCGGACGGGATAAGCCGCTGCAATTTCTCCGCCAACTCGATCTCCCGGATATGCTGACCCGCAAAAAGCTGCCCGCTTTCTGAATATTCCGCAACCTCCTTCAACACCCTGGGATGTGAATGCCCCAGGATCAACGGGCCCTGGCTAAGCGTAAAATCAAGGTACTTATTTCCATCCGCATCATAGATATGACTGCCCTTTCCATGCGTATAGAACAACGCATGAGGATGGCCATATTTTCTGAACTCCGAAGAGACGCCTCCCGCAAGCACCTTCTCCGCCCTTTGCAGCAATGCCTTGGACGCCGAATAATTTATGTTTCCCATATAGATCTGTTTAAGAATATCCGTTGTTTTCCTTGCAGTGAGATACCGCCGTGGAAGGGTACAACGCCGCCAGTTGAAAAATGTCCGCATTGAAGGTTTCAAACGCTTCGTCCCACCTGGCCGCTTCTTCCCTGGAATAATGATAAAGCCCCGATAAGCTCTTTGTTCCCTTTGCATTGATATCTACCATTCTTTGCATCAGAGGGGGCACATGCCCGTCATTGCATAGCTGGGGAAAGACCCTCTTGAACATCTCAAAATGGTCCTTCAATCCCAAAAAGTCCATCCTTCTGAATACACCCATCAATGTCATCCAGGAACCCGCATCATATCTGAAAGCCTTATCCACATCCTCCAGGCTCGCCTCTCCCTTCGAAACAATACTCAACCCCTCCCTGTAGACAGCATACATCAGCCGGTTGGTGACAAACCCCCGGATATCCTTGCGCAACAGCGTCGGCTCCTTCCCCCAGAAATGCGCCAGCTCATAGACCCATTCGGCATGCCGGATATCCGTACTCATCCCGCAGGTAACCTCCATGAACCGGGTAAAATAGGAAGGCTCAGCCCAGTGGATCCCTAAAAAACGATCTGGGTCGACCAGGGACTTCTGCAGCTCGCTGATCGGAATGGCTGAAGTATTGCTTGCAATGACAGTATCTCTGTCGACCACCGCTTCTATCTTCTTATAAATGGACTTTTTTATCTCCTCTATCTCGATCACACACTCCACCACCAGGTCACAGGACCACAGCTCCCCATAGTCCTCCGATATGACAACCCGGTCCAGGTAGGCTTCAATAGGCTTGCATAGCAGCCCCACCCTTTCACAGACAGACAGATGATGATGGATACGCTTCGGCGCCAGGCTCATATCCTCCGGCTGTGGAGCGATCGCCTTGACCTTATGACCCGCCATCAGTAACGAAGCAATAAAGCTGCTGCCCATTAATCCAAGTCCGACAACCCCTACCGAAATATCATCCGTTCGAATAGTTCCCATATCTATGACAATTTTACGATACAATCGATCTCAACCCTGATGCCTTCGGCCAGAACGGATTGAACCGTCGTCCTCGCCGGCTTTATCCCGGGAAAATATTCCGCATACACCTTATTGTACCGGTCGAACTCCTGGATATCCTTAAGATGCACCGTACATTTGACCACCTGCTCCATGGTGCCGCCGGCGGCCTCGATAATAGACTTGATATTCTGCATCGTCCGGTGCGTCTCCTCCTCGATGGAACCCAGGATAAATTTGGAGGTAGCAAAATCGACAGCCGCCTGCCCGCTGACAAAAAGAAAACCGTCTACAGCTACACCGTCGGAATAAGCGCCCGTGCTAAACGATGGGTCGCGGTCCGGATGACTGATCTTTACCTTTTTCATAAAATACTTTTTACTTTATTTATTATTTTCAAGGAAGCACCTTTAAAAGCCGGGTCGTGCCAAATGGCGCATCCACATCGAATTCCACAGCCCCTCCTTTCCTCACGAACCCAATCCTCTCACCGCTCGCAATATCTACGACCCTCCCAATACTGAACGCCAGGTCCGCAAGACGTACCGACGTCTCCGGACGGACAGCCTCATGGTTGATGATGAATACATAACCTTCCCGGTCATTCGCTCTCACCGATGCTTCGATGTCAGGATTGGATGAATGGATATGCGGTTGAACACCCGCATCGCTGAACACAGCGCTGATCAATTCACGCAGTTGCTGACGCCCGGCTGTATCATTATTTTTCCAGGTATTGAAATAGCTGTCCTGGAGACAAAAACCAAAAAGATAAACACGCCCCTTACCCGATCTTTTATATATAACACCGGGCCGGCCGGACCTCATCTTCAAACGTACCTTCCCATCTGTCACCGTACAGCCCCGGGGACTGATCACCCCAAGATCAAAACCACGACCAAACGCAGACCCTCGCACGGAATCCGCCCGAACCTCATCCTGCTCCCTGTCGATAGAGGGAGGGAACGACATCCTGGGAGGAAGGTTGACAAAAGGCACCCACTGCCCTTCCCGGGGAATACCACCGGTTTCAGCCTTCTCCACGCCAAAAAGTTTCGACATCACATCCGATGGCTGCTTGTACGCGTCCATCTGCGGTACGCAGTCCGCGATCACCACACCCCCTTTTCTTACAAAAGAGGCGATATGCCGGGCCACAGCCGCCGGCAACAGCTCCACATCACCCATCACCAAAACCTTATATCCATTGAGCTTGTCGTCGGTGATCTGCTCTTCATGAAGGATGTCCAGCTCGCCAAAAGCCCGCAGGAATAATTCAAAGGTCAAACCCACATTGAAATACTCCTTCTGCAGCTGCAGGTATTGCGTCCTGGGAAAAAGGAAACAGGCCCTGGCCTTTACCTTGGGTGCAGCCAATAACCCTTCTCCCGCCTGCTGGATCACCTTCATGGCTTTGCCATACTCTTCCCAGTGCAGCGTATCCAGCGGTAGATTAGTCGTATTGTAATTGGACGGAGAAATGAGGAAATTAGCGCCCTGCGCTACGGCTGTATACGACATCTCCCGCTCCGACCAGTATTGATTCTTTCTTTCCGGTCCCCTGAAACGCTGGAACCATTTTTCGCTATAAGTACCGACCCAAAAACCCAGCTCCTTGCCATACGTGACAGCGACATTCCGCAGCTGGGAAATAGTATAATGCATCTGGCTGATCCGGGGCCTGGGCAGCTTGCCCAATTCGCCATATCGGTAATCAAAGGTCATATAAGGGTAGATGTCATAAGCAAGGACATCGGCAAAATCGCCTCCCCAATGAAAAACATCATCCATGGCAACCTTCGAATTGGATCTTACCCCCGCACCAAAGACATTATGGCTGTCATGCGTCATCACCACCCTGGGCCGGGGATCGAATTCCTTTACCGCATGATACACTTTCAACCAGCCGTCCCTGAAAGTATTAGATTGAAAATTCAGCAGGTCAAGCCACTTTCGCGGGTCATTCCGTACAGACCCCAAACTGTCCGGCATCGCATATCCATACCGTTTGTAAAATTCAGCTTTTGCAAAATCGCTAAGGTCAAAAGACAAAGGACCTGCATGAAAAGGCTCGTCCAGGAAAGGGAATACCGCATAGGGCCGGCTGATCTCCTTTAAGGGCGCCAATCCGGAATCTATCCCTCTCCGCACCTCCTTATCATAGCGGGGGTCATACACACTGATGGCCGGCGCCTGGTAACGGCCAAACCGCTCGAAACCGGAAGTCATGTAGTCGATGGACATGCCGCGGGAAAGGGCAAAGTCCAATAGCTCCTTCGTCCCTTCTCCCGAAAGATCATATACCCAGAATTGGTTGAACCCCTTCTGTAGCACATCCTCTATGGACCGGCGCTGCATCTCCACCGTGTATGCCTGGCTCCCCTTCACACCCGCAGGCGCGGGCGACAGCTGGATCGTAGAAGGGAATACACCCTGCCCTGGGACCACCAGGCTCTTCATAACCAACAAAACCAAGATCCTTCCTTTCATCAATTTTCTTTTGTTGACAGCGAATCCCCCCGCATAAGGTAAGATGGAAAATCCGCCGCGGGTGACCCATACTCATATCTCAGATTGGATTGCTGCCCCCTGTCCGGGTTCAATGGGATATACATCCCCTTCGAATCTTCCAGCTGCTGGAAGAGCTGATGGTTCATTTTTTTAACCACCTCCTGGTAAGCCTTGTCCCTGATCAGGTTCCTCGTCTCCAATGGGTCGTTCTGCAGATCATAAAGCTCATCGGTATCCCAGATGCCGGTGTAATGGATGTATTTGAACCGGCTCCCCCGTATGGCATGTATGGTCGGCGTCTGGGGATAGTTACGCTCCCAGTAATACTCGTACAGCAACCCATCCCGCCAGGGCTGATCCTTCCCTTCAAGGAAAGGCAAAAAGCTCTTCCCATCCATATAATCCGGCGCCTTCAGACCCGCCGCATCCAGTATCGTAGGGGCCACATCTATATTTGCCACCACCTCTTTCACCACCGTACCCGGCTTGATCAGCTGAGGACAATACGCCAGCATGGGCACACGCATGGATGCTTCATAAGCCGTCCGCTTGTCGATGATGCCATGCTCGCCGAATTGAAAGCCATTATCACCCATATATATGATCAGCGTCGACTCCAGCAAGCCCTGCGCTTTTAAATAATCCAGTATCCGCCCCACGGATTCATCCACGCCATACAACGTCTCGGCGTAGCGCTTGTAATATTCGCCGATATCAAGGCTGCTGTGATAAGGGAATTCCACCCCATGCCAGGAATTGCGCTGGTTTTGCAGCCACATGGGCGCGCCCTTATGCGTCCCCGTCTGCATGGTCAACGGCGGATTGAACTTGTAACCCCTGGACATTCCCTTATCCCGGTCGGCAGGGATAAAATCCGCATGTACCCCCTTATGCGACAGATAAAGCATAAAGGGCTTCTTCAGGTCCCTGCCCTTCAAAAAGTCCAGGGCATAATCCGTCAGCTCGTCCGTGATATATCCCTTCTGCGGCACATGCTTCCCGTTTACATTCAAACCGTTCTTCTCCGGCAGATAGGACCCCTGTCCCTTGAATGATACCCAATAGTCGAAGCCTCGCTGTGGATCATCATGATCGCCCCCCATATGCCACTTGCCTACCATCGCCGTCTGATACCCTATTTGCTGCAGGTACTGAGGATAGAACACCAGGTCCCCCGGAACAGGGTTGTTATTGTCCACTACCTTATGCTTATGCGCATAAAGACCCGTAAGGATCGTAGCGCGGGATGGCGAACACAGGGAAGTAGTAACAAAAGCATTCTGCAAATATGCCCCTCCCTCCGCCAGCCGGTCCAGGTTGGGCGTCTTGATAAAAGGCTGCGCCTTCAGGAACCCCAACGCATCGTAGCGGTGGTCGTCCGTCAGTATAAAAATAATGTTCCGGGGCTTCCCGCCAGGCTCCTTCAAAAGCTTCAGCGAATGACCCGGCTGGCTGACAGCGCCATCCTGCCCAAACACAGATAGACAACATACCAGCGAAACCATCACCATCATGTAACCGGACTTTACACTTTTCTTCATGATCGTTCATTTTATACTAATGATATAATTTCCGGAACCCAGGACAAAAGAGACCTCCCCGCCTTCTACCAATACATCCCTTACATCTTTGCTGACAGACAACGCCTTCCCGTCGACAAATACCCTCTTGCTTCCCGAAAGAACGACCTCCCCCGTAGTATTTGGAGGGATCACGATGACATATTCGACGCCATGGCCTTTCCGGGTCCACGCTGCCGAGATCTCACCATACATGCTTGCATGGCTGGCCTTCACCCATCGAAGGTCCGGCGAAAAATAAGGACGGAAAACGACACGTTTAAACCCGGGTTGATCCTCATCCGGGGCAATCCCCGCCAGGTCCTTATAAAACCAGGCGCTGACATCGCCGAACATGATATGGTTCCTTGATTCCGTGCCATTCCATTGTTCCCAAAGCGTGGTCGCCCCCTGCTCTATCCAATAACCCCAACCGGGAAGATCACGCTGGTTCACTATTTTATAGGCCACATCACACCGGCCATTGTCTGACAGGGCATGCAACAGATACTTTGTCCCAAGAATGCCGCAATCCAGATGATCGTCTTTCTCCTTTACAGCCGAAACCAGCGCATCGATGGTCTCCCGGGTATGATCACCGCTCAAACCCTGGTAAAGCGCACACGCCAGCGCCGTCTGGCTTCCCTGATCGTAGATCCCCTTCCCCCGGTAATAATGCCTGTTGAACGCATCCCTGATCTGCAGAGACAGGTCGGCATATTTTTTCCTGTCCTCCTCATAGCCCAGCAACCCCGCTATTTTTGCCGCGATCACAGCATCGACATAATAATAAGCCGTCGACGTGATCTCCACCGCCGTCCTGGTCTTTGCAGGCGCCCAATCCCCCAGCCCGAAGTTCACGATATGGTCCACCGCCCTCGTGCTCAGATAATCCACATAACGCTTTATGTGCGGGTACATCCGCAGCAGGATATCTTTGTCCCCGCTGTACGCATAAAGATACCAGGGTATCAGCACCATTGCATTGTCCCAGGCAGGACCGTTCCCCCAGAAATAACCCCAGCCGGAGGAAGGTACGATGGCGGATAATTCTCCCGTGGGACGCTGCTCATCGGCAATATCTCCCATCCATTTTGTATACGCGCGCTGCGCCTTGAAATTATACAGGCCCATCTCCGCAGCGAGGTGCGCATCCGCTGTCCACCCGTTCTTCTCCCGCTGAGGACAGTCGGTGGGATATCCCATAAAATTGCTTGTATAAGACCCTAAAGCATTCTCCTGAATACGATTGAATAGCTCGTTCGAGCATTGAAAACTTCCCGCAGGCTCAAGGTCCGTATGGATGATCATTCCTGTCAACGTCCCCCGCTCAGGTTTTGCCGGTAGTCCGCCGACCTCTATATATTGGAAACCATAATAGCTGAATGACGGATGCCAGACCTCCTCCCCGCCTCCTTTGCAGATATACTTATTCGTCTGCACCATTCCCCCCTTGATGTGCTGGGCGACATCCCGCTGATCTACAGTTCCGTCCTCCAAAAGCCGCTCGCCGTATTTCAACGTTATCTCCGTCCCCGCCGGCGCCTTTATCCTTAATTGCGCAAACCCGGCAATATTCCGCCCCAGATCGAACACATAAATACCCGGCCTTGGCTCCGCTATCGCCCTGGGTACGACAGTATCCGTTATCCTTACTGGCTCGATCATCTGTGCCTTTAGCACGCCCGCCGGACCATTGACAACCATGGGCTGATACCATTTCCCGTCATCGAAGCCCGGCGCATTCCACCCCCGCATCTCTTTCCGGGCATCATAAAATTCCCCCTGCCGGATACTGTTGAACACGACAGGGCCCGGCGCTACCTTCCAGGATCC
>DASZVM010000280.1:0-3904 GCA_035547295.1 Puia sp.
AGATTTCATGGTCATGGTAATTAATTCAAATAAGGATATGCGCATCCGGCCTTTGTCAGGGCGCCGTACGAACGCCACGGCCTCCGTTGCCGGCTTTTCCTGAGAAAAAGGCAAAATTGTCTGCGGCAATGCGACGGTCGGATACCATCAGGTCAAAGGGGGATGAAGAATTGTAATACCCTCCTTTATTGCCCGAGCCCTGATATAAGGTCGTCCTCGCCGGCCAATTACCTTCGTCGGTGAATCCGGTCGCGGCCAGCCTGCCGTCGCCCGGGCGGCCCGTAAATGCCCTTCCTTCCGGATACCCCATCGTTATGATCTGCTCGACCATGTTGCCGGCCATTTCCATAATGCCATAGTAGGTGGCCCCGGCGGTGATACGGCCCGAGTTGCCGGGACTGCCGGCAAAAGCGCCGGCACGGGTGATATAATAATTAGGAGTAAATATAGCATTATAGAGCCAGACGGCATTACCCGAACCCACGCTGTAATTCGTATCCACGTACTCGTTCGCAGTCCCCGGATCGGTCAGCTTATAACGGGCGCTGGTTAAAGTTCCATTGGCTGCGTTGTAACCCTGGAGATCCCGGCTCCCCCAGGCAAATTCGTTTTGCACAGGCGTCACCGGGCCCCGGCAGGCCTTCTCATATTCCAGCTCTGTCATCGGTCGCAGGGCCGCCCAGTCCAGGTAGCCACAGAGGTCGTAAATGGACATATTGGCGGGAACGTAAGGATTCGACGTGGTATATTCCTCCGGCCTTAGCGGATGCTGGATCGTCCATTGCGTAATACCGTTACGCACACTATTGGTGTTGCTGATAGACATCTGAAGCGCCTGGGCCGAGTCCAGCACATTGAGGAAAGCCACATACTGGTCCTGCGTGATCTCGTACTTCATACAGTAAAATGCCTGATAACCCTTCGGGAAGGAATCCGGCACGGGCCCCAGATAATCCCCGGGCACTCCTGTCTTATAATACAGGGCTCCGTTGGTCGTTCCCACAGGGATAGCGCCTTCACTAGTGACATGATAGGGCTGGGTGGTATCCGGGTAGGTATAGAATGCACCCACCTCGCCGCCGCCCGTACCCACGTAAAAGCTCCCCTGGGGCACATACACCATTTCTATGGCAAAGACCTTTACCTCTACCAGGTCCGCATCTCCTACGCTATCGACGCCATAATCCCAGCGCAGCTGCGCTCCCGTATAGCTGACGCTGCCCTGGCTCATCGGGGCATTGTGATAGATGAATACTCCCCGGGCGCCTCCGGCGCCATTGTCATTACTGCTGGCGATGACCGCCCCGGCCGGGACAGTGTGGCCGTCCCCTGTACCGCTGCCATCCACCCAATGCAGGGTGACATGATGCCACAAAGTATCACCCTGGACGCGGTATTTGGCAAACACCCATGCAGCATCCCAGTTGGAAGGCCCCGTGCTCACGCGCCAGGAATTGTCCCAGGATAGATCGAACTTTATAAGCGTATAATGACCGGATATATTATTGCCGGTCAGCGCAACATTCCGTACGGCAATGTTATTGGCCAGCAGGAGAAGGTTGGCGACAGCCAGAACCGTCGTAAGTAAACATCTTTTCATCTGAGTCGATTTGGATAAAAAACAGGCGCAAATGTAGTCATGCCCGGGAGGGCTTGACATAGGGACAGTGTAAATCCCGGGAATTTGTATGCGGACGGCAATACTTTGTATGTGAAGGGAGTGTCACCGGCTGCCGAACTGCCGCCAGAACTCATCTTTACATTGTCTGCCCACCGGTAATATTTCCTTATTCACCGTCACATCCTGTTCGGTAAAGGAGCTGACGGCATCGATATTCACCGCGTACGAACGATGGATACGGATAAGCTTTTCCCACCCGATACTATCCAAAGCCTGGTTAAGCGATAGCCTCACCACATATTTCTTTTCGGAAGTGACCAGGTGTATGTGATTACTGTCCGCCGCAACATAGCATATCGAAGAAAGAGGCAGCTTGACAAAACGATAGTTCATTTTCACAAACAGGCTGTCATTGAGCCGGAGCAGCGGTTCCCGGTCCGCCTGTCGCACGGGCTGATCCGGTTCTTTACCCGCGGCAAAATTGTGCAACGCCAGCTCGATGGCTATCCGCACATTGTCGACATGATAAGGCTTGGTAAGAAAAGCGGCAGGATAGGTGCTCTTTACTCTCTCCACCGTAGCTGCATCAGTAAACGCCGTCAGGTAGATCACAGGCCTTTTCCGGGTCTTCATCAGCTCCATCACCGTATCGACACCGTCCTTTTCTCCTTTGAGCTGAATATCCATCAGGACGACGTCCACCTCTTTTTCCTCATATAAGGTTTTTGCCGCCCGGGCGTTATCCGCAACGCCGGTAATAGCATACCCGCACTGCCGCAACCCTTCGGAAAGGTCCAGCGCGGTAATGGCCTCATCTTCCACGATGAGCACGTTTATCTTTTCAGTCGACATGGTGTTCCGGTTTATATCAGGCTGCAATTTCCAGCGGTATGATAAAGGTAAAGATAGCTCCATTGTCGATAGTCAGCGCTTCGGTAGCATTCAATTGTCTGCACAGGCTCGTCACCAGCTGTCTGCCAAAAGAACTGTTTGCCTCCAGCCACTGCTTTTCATCCCAGTTGCATCCATTATCCTTCACCAGGAACAAATAACCCTCTTTGTCCGCGGTCAGACGGATATGCAGCGATGGGCGATCATGACCGGTATAAGCATATTTCAGTGCATTGGTGATGATCTCATTGGCAATGAGCCCCAGGGGCAGGGCCTTATCCACATCCATCCATTTGCCGGTGACCTCCAGCCGAAGGTCAAAATCGTCCGGGACATATCCATAAGCTGTGATAAGGGAGCGGGCAAGATCGTAAAGATATTCTTCCATATCCACCGAACGGCTATTCTCACCCATATACAGACGCTGGTGAATAAAGCTCATGGCCTGCACCCGCTGCCGGCTGAGCCGGATGGCATCGAAGGCTTCCTCGTCTTTCAATCGGTAGCTTTGCAGGCTTAAGAGGCTGGTGACCACCTGCAGATTGTTCTTGACCCGGTGATGCAATTCCTTCATCATGATCCCCAGCTCGCCGGACTGCCGGGCAATGAGGTCTTTCTGACGCCGCACACGTCTGAACAGGAGGAAAAGCCCCGCCAGGAACAACAGCAATAAAGCAATCCCGGATACAAGGAACAATATTTCTTCCTTCTGCTCGCTGTTCCGCATATTCAGCCGTTCTATCAGCGCTTTGTTCTTTTCCGACTCATACTTTGTCTGTATCTCCGCTATCTGCCGGTTCACATCCAGACCGGCAATGGAATCGCGCAAACCGTCATATAACAAATAATAACGCAGGGCGGAATCGGCCGGCCCGAACATATCATAGCTGTCAAACAGCTGCTTATAGGCATTCAAAATACGATTGGTGATGTTTGTCCGGCGGGCATAGTCAAGGGTCCTGTAGGCATAGTCGAGAGAAGACCGCCTGTTCCCCATCAGCTGATAAACATGGGCGATATTCCCGTAATTATAGGATAGCCTGATGATGGTATTCTCATGCTGGTTGGCCTGGACGGCAGCCTGCAAATATCGGAGGGCCGCCGGATAATCGCGTTTATATTCAATATAAAACTGGCTGATATTATTATAAAGAATGCCAATATACCTGCGGCCTTTGCCCGAACGCGTGATCATCGCCAGCGCATCCTGGTAGCAAGCCATGGCGGAATCATAACAGGTGCTGTCTCCCAATTTGGCATAGCTGCGAAACAGGATGCCTTCTACGTTGCGGCCCGCCACCAGCCCGGCGGAGTCTTTCGCCTTTTCATAAAGCTTATTGGCATGCTTGGCATATTCCAGTCCCTGGCGTACCTGGTCAGTGCGGTTGTTCT
>DASZVM010000281.1:0-3413 GCA_035547295.1 Puia sp.
TCACAATACTTTTGGCAAGCATGATATCACTGCCCTGGCTGTAATGGAGGCGAGGAAGACGAACTGGGATTATTTTGCCGCATCGAGAGGGAATTACCAGTTCAACATCCCCGAGATCGATCTCGGCAGCTCGGACAAAGAGACCTGGGGCACCGGCGGTTCGTCCAACATGACCCGTCAGGTAGGATATGTCTACAGGGCCACATATGCCTATGCCGGGAAATATTTCTTCGAGGCTGCCGGCAGGTATGACGGACATTACTATTTTGCTCCGGGCAAACGGTATGGTTTTTTCCCTGCCTTTTCCGCGGGCTGGCGATTGTCCGAGGAACCTTTTATCCGGGATCATCTGAGCTGGATCGACAACCTGAAGGTGAGAGCTTCCTATGGCGAGTCGGGGAACCTGGCAGGGGGGCCGTTCCAGTATTCCAGCGCCATGACACTTGCGGGGAATGTCTATGACTTCAACGGAAGCGTGCTGCAGGGTGTCAGCGAACGGGCCGAGCCCAACCCGTTGATAACATGGGAACGGGCGAAGAAGACGAACGTCGGACTGGAGGCTTCATTGTGGGGAGGGCTGCTGAGCTTTACCGCGGATTATTTTTATGAAAAACGAAATAATATGCTGGTGAGCCCCAATTCCATCGTGCCGGTGGAGTACGGTATCGGTCTATCCCAGGTGAATGCCGGCATCATGAACAACCGGGGCATCGACCTTTCCGTCAGTAGTTTCCACAGCTTTTCCAAGGACCTCAAAGTAAACCTTACCGCCAATTTCACCTATGCGAAGAACAAGCTCATCCAGATCTATGAAAATCCGGTGACGTTGAACGACCCCCATCGCAGACGTACGGGCAGGCCGTTGAATTCCCAGTTCGGATTAAAGGCGCTGGGGCTTTTCCAGGAGTCGGACGACAAGAACAAGGACGGTAAGATCACGGCTGAGGACGGTTTCCCCCCGCAGACGTTCGGGGATGTCGCTCCGGGAGATATCCGCTATGCGGATGTCAATGGGGACGGGAAGGTCGATGCCGGAGATGAAACCTATTTAGGCCGGCCCATACTGCCCCAGATCATTTACGGGTTCAATGTCCGTGTTGCCTACAAGGGCTTAGACCTGGGCCTGCTGTTCCAGGGGGCTGCTCAATCCATGGTGCAGATACAGAAGGAGCTCGTATGGCCCTTTTTTGTGGGCGCCAATGCCACGCAGAAAGTTGCCGATGACTACTGGACACCGGATAACCCCCAGGCCAGGTATCCCAGGCTATTTGGACAGGGCGGGAACAGCAACAACCAGCAGAACAGCTCGTGGTGGTACTGGAGCTCGTCTTACCTGCGGTTGAAGAGTGTTGAGCTGGGCTATACGCTGCCTGCGGTTGTCCTCAACAAGATAAAGCTGAAGTCTGTGCGGATCTACGTATCAGGATTGAACCTATTTACCATAAGCCCTGTGAAAGATTATTTCGATCCTGAGATGGGCCAGGCCGGCGGAGGTGACAACAATGCGAGAGGGTGGTATTACCCCCAGCAGAAAGTGCTGACAGCAGGCCTCAACATAAATTTCTAGTCGAAAAAATAAAATTATCATGAGTTATATAAAGCTATCCGTCTGCTATCTTCTCCTGGTCTTTCCTTTTTTATTTTCCTGCAAGAAGACATTTCTCGATGTCACGGCCACTGACCAGCTGTCGGCAGAAACGGTATTCTCCGATTATTCAGGCGGCGATCTTTTTCTGAACGATATCTACAGTAAGCTTCCCGATGCCGAGGCTACGAGCTACAATTATGATTCTTTCGAAAACTGGGGTGATAACACCGTATGCAGCTTTCACTGGGCGATCTCCTGGGTAGTATCGGTGGCGCGTTCGTATGGGGCCAGCACTGCCAACCCCGGGTTGTATAACCATGACTATCCTGCCATGCCGTTTATGTACAATTATATGTATCAATTTATCCGGAAATGCAACCTCTTTATCCAGCAGGTGACGGAGAAGTCCGCTAATTTCCCGGATGCATGGAGAACGCAAAGGCTGGCTGAAGCCAGGTTCCTGAGAGCCTTCTTTTATCATGAGCTGTGGATGGCTTATGGGGGCGTGCCCATCATTACTGACGTGCTCAATCTGCAATCCCAGGGCGACAAGATATTCAGGCCCAGGAACACATTCGACGAGACATATACTTTTATAACGGGTGAACTGGCAGCCATTGCCAACGATCTGCCCGTGGATAATACCAAGGGCAAGACGGACGAAGGGCGGGCCAGTAAAGGGGCTGCTCTTGCCTTGAAGGGTTGGGTGGAGCTTTTTGCCCACAAGTATACTGAAGCGGCTGCCACCAACAAGCAGATCATCGATGAACTGGGGAATGGGCATCCTTATGATCTTTTTGCCGATTATAACGGGCAGTTCCTGACGGCGAACAACAACAACAAGGAGACGATCTTTGCATATCAGCACGAGCCCAGCACCCGCATTTCTTTCCGGTCAAACTATTATGGTCCGAAGGGGAATTATGGGGCCTGGGGCGCCATGCAGCCGACGCAGAACCTTGTAGATGATTATGCCATGGCCAACGGGCTTGCGATCACGGACCCGGGATCGGGCTATGATCCTGCTCACCCCTATACGAACAGGGAACCGCGTTTTTATCAGTCTATCATCTATGACGGGTCCCAGTTTGCGGGACAGACCTTCAATATGAAGGCCGGAGGCGAGTTTGCGCTCAATCCCGGGGCGGAGAACAATACGGGTTATTTCAGGCGTAAGGGTATCGATGAGTCCCTGATAGGGAATCTTGGGAAGGAAGGGGCCAATTTTATCTTCTTCAGGTATGCCGAAGTGCTGCTGAACTATGCGGAGGCGAAGATCGAAGCGGGACAGGCTGACCAGGATGCCATCGACGCCATCGATAAGGTGAGGATACGTGCCGGCCTGCCTGGTTTGCAGGCCACTTATGGCGTAAGTCTCAGTCAGTCGCAGCTGCGGGATATCGTTCGTCGCGAGCGAAGGATAGAGCTTGCTTTCGAGACCAAGCGCTGGTGGGACCTTATCCGCTGGAAGAATGCTGAGACGCTGCTGAATGCTCCCATTTACGGAGTGGAGATCACCCAGCAAGGCGGTCAATGGGTGTACAATACCAGGTCCGTGGTGCATACACAGCAATTCTTTACCAAGAACTACCTGTTCCCTATCTTCCAGGGCTGGATAGATGCCAACCCTGCCATGAAGGCGCAGAGCGGGGGCGACGGATGGGTCAACGGGCAGAACCCCGGGTATTAGGCGGCACGAACAAATGAAGAGTTCTTTGAATTTGGAATTTGATGCTTTGTAAAAGATGGGAGATGGCCTCCCGGTATCGACGTGCAGGCGTTGGCATCAAACTACTTCTAAGCTGCTGCGGTTAAGTAGCCGTGG
>DASZVM010000282.1:0-4967 GCA_035547295.1 Puia sp.
GGGCTGGCAAAATGAAGTATATACGCCAGCTCACCGGGCAAATGAATGAACTTGCTGACATCATGATGATAGAACTCAAAATGCTCCAGCTTAAAAAGATGCTCTATGTTCTTCATATCACCTGTAATGAGGTTGTCCATCCCGATGACGTGATAGCCTTCTTTTATAAAGCGGTCGCATAGATGAGACCCTAAAAAACCCGCGGCGCCTGTAATAAGTACTCGTTTTTTGACCATTATCGATGGTTTATTTAAGCGGTTTTTCCATTGGGACCGGCCGGTGCCCTTCCTATACTCTCGTAATAGAACCCCAATTCCCTGATAGCAGCGATATCAAACAGGTTACGGCCGTCAAAGATCACTTTGCTCTTCAGGGTAGTGACGATCTTCAGGAAGTTGGGCGTCCGGAACTCGTTCCATTCGGTGGCGATGATCAGGGCGTCGGCGCCTTCGAGCGCGTCGTACTGGCTTTCCGCATAGGAGACCTTGTCACCCAGCATCTGCCGGACGTTGTTCATGGCCTCGGGATCGAATACGCTGATGGTAGCGCCTTCGCTGGTAAGGGCATCGATCATGTACAGTGCGGGGGCTTCCCGGATATCGTCGGTATTGGGTTTGAAAGCCAGCCCCCAGAGAGCGAAATGTCTGCCTTTCAGCGTGCCGTTGTAGTATTTCTTTATTTTCGGCATCAGGTGCAGCTTCTGTTTTTCATTCACGTCCATGACGGCGTTGAGTATGCGAAAATCATAGCTGACCTCCTGAGAGGATTTCACCAGCGCCTGCACGTCTTTGGGGAAACAGCTGCCTCCATAACCGATGCCGGGGAAAAGAAACCGCTTGCCGATGCGTTCGTCGCTGCCGATGCCGCGTCTTACCATGTCCACGTCAGCACCTAACCTTTCGCACAGCAGGGCTATCTCGTTCATAAAAGTGATCTTGGTAGCCAGGAAAGAGTTGGCGGCGTACTTGGTCAGCTCTGCGGAACGCTCGTCCATATAGATGATGGGATTGCCCTGACGGACAAAAGGAGCGTAAAGATCGCCCATTACCTTACGGGCACGCTCGGAAGAAGTCCCTATCACGACCCGGTCAGGCTTCATAAAATCGTCAACGGCTACCCCTTCACGAAGGAATTCGGGGTTGGATACGACGTCAAATTCAACCTTGCAGTTTTTTGCAATGGCAGCGTGGACCTTTTCCGCCGTGCCTACGGGGACGGTGCTCTTATCGACGACGACCTTGTAATCTTTCAGTATCTTTCCAAGACTGTCGGCTACACCCAGCACATATTTCAGATCTGCGGAGCCGTCCTCTCCGGGAGGAGTGGGTAATGCCAGGAAAATGATCTGGGCGTCTTTTATGCCTTCTTCCAGGTCCGTAGTGAACTTAAGCCTTTCTTCCTTCAGATTGCGCAGGAAGAGCTTTTCCAGGCCCGGCTCATAAATAGTGATCTGGCCATTGGATAATTTTTTGACTTTCCCGGCATCGATGTCCACGCAACAGACGTCATTTCCAGTCTCTGCGAAACAGGTCCCCGTGACCAATCCTACATAACCAGTGCCTACAACAGCAATTTTCATAAAAGACTATTTTTAAATTTTTTGAGGTTAAGGTTATCGTTTACTTACCTGCGAATTCCAGCACGGAGGAGGTGATATACTGCAACTGCTCATTGTCCAATTCCGTATGCATGGGTAAAGAAATGACCCTTTCCGTCAACCAGTCTGTGACTGGCAGGGAGAGATCGCCTCCCAATGCGGCAAACATTTTCTGGCGATGGGCGGGTACCGGATAATAGATCATCGACGGGATATTCTTTCCAGCCAGGTATTCATTCAGTTTGTTGCGGTCGACCCCTTCGAGGATCAACGTGTACTGGTGATAGACGTGATGGCTGTAAGGCGCCCTGTAGGGCGTCGTGATCTTCGGGTGTGATCTGAAAGCAGCGTCATAAGCGTCAGCGGCATTGCGTCTGGCGGCGATATAGGCGTCCAGGCTCTTCAGTTTTACATTCAACACGGCGGCCTGTATGGAGTCCAGCCTGCTGTTACAGCCCACAAGATCGTGGTAATAACGACGGCTTTGCCCGTGATTTGCAATCATTTTCAACCGGCTAGCTAACGTGTCATCATCTGTAAATATTGCCCCGCCGTCGCCATAGCAACCCAAATTTTTTGAAGGGAAGAACGAGGTGGTCCCGATCGTGCCGATGGTTCCCGTTTTTTTTGTCGTGCCGTCCTTGAAAGTGTAGCTGCTGCCGATGGCCTGGGCGTTGTCCTCTATGACGTAGAGTCCGTGGCGTTTGGCTATCTCCATGATGGCTTCCATGGGGGCGGACTGTCCGTACAGATGTACGGGTACGACGGCCTTTGTCCGGGGGGTAATGGCTTTTTCGATGGCGGCGGGGTCGATACAGAAGGTCTTGGGATCTACCTCTACAAAAACGGGTTTTAGTTTAAGGAGGGCTACCACTTCGGTGGTAGCGATATAGGTGAAAGAGGGGGTGATCACTTCATCTCCGGGCTGCAGGTCCAGCGCCATCATGGCTATCTGGAGGGCATCGGTACCATTGGCGCAGGGGATTACATGTCCGGAGCCGGCGTATGCTGCAAGGCCGGCTGCAAAATCGGTGACTGCCTTACCCTGGATAAATGCGGTATTATCAATCACCTCCTGTATGGCCGAATCTACTTCCTTTTTTATCTTAATGTACTGTTGCTTCAGGTCTACCATCTGGATCGGCCGCATGCTCATGATTGGATTATTTTATAGGTTTAAAACGGGCACAAACCTACTGCAAAATTGTGGTTTATCCAATGCCATATAGCGGTACATACACCGATATAAGGCGGAGATTTATAAATTGTTATCTTCGTGCGAGTGAGTATAATCCTCTATCATGTTTTTCTCTGGGCCTACCGTATGGGTATCGGGCTGATAGCCCCCTGGAACAGGAAGGCAAGAAGCTGGCTCGAGGGCCGGAAAGGCCTTTTCGGGAAGATACAGGCGGAGCTGGGGTCCGGGACAGGCAAACCACTCTTTGCAGGGACTTCCGCAGGAGAAAAGCCCTTTACCATCTGGATGCACTGCTCGTCCCTGGGAGAGTTCGAACAGGGCCGGCCTGTGATAGAGCGTCTGAAAGCCGCCTCGCCTGCCAGCCGCATCATTATAACCTTTTTTTCCCCTTCGGGATATGAAGCCCGCAAGGACTATAAAGGGGCCGATCACATATTCTATCTTCCCCTTGATTCACGGACCAATGCCCGCCAGTTTATCGATCTTATAGATCCTTCCCTGGTGATCTGGATAAAGTATGACTATTGGTACTATTTCCTGGTGGAACTGAAAAAAAGGAAGATCCCTACCCTGCTGGTATCCGGTGTTTTCCGTACAGACCAGCCCTTTTTTAAATGGTGGGGCAGGCTGCATAAATATATGCTGGAATGCTTCAGCCATCTTTTCGTACAAACGGAAAATTCACGTAAATTACTGGAAACCATAGGTTTTTCAACCAATGTCACTGTCAGTGGCGACACCCGTTTCGACAGGGTCGTCGAGATAGCCGAAAGCCGGGAATCCCTTCCGGTGATCGAAGCTTTCTGCCAGGGGGCGCAGGTCATCGTCGCAGGCAGCACCTGGGAGGAGGATGAGGAGGAGCTGGATCACTATGCCAATATCCATCCCGGGATCAAATTCATCATTGCTCCCCATGAAATAGAGGAAGCCAGGCTCAAGGAAGTGGAACAATTGTTCCGTTACAGGATAAGGTACTCTCAGTTAGCTGCGAGCTACGAGCTACGAGCTACGAGCCGGGGAGCCGGCAGCGTCCAGCCTGGCCGGCCGGCACCTAATGTCCTCATTATCGATAATATAGGCATGCTGTCACGGCTTTATCAATATGCCACGATCACCTATGTAGGCGGGGGGTTCGGGGATGATGGGGTGCATAATGTGCTGGAAGCGGCTGTGTATGGCAAACCGGTGATCTTTGGTCCTGTCATCGAAAAATACATCGAGGCGGTGGAACTGGTGGACTGCGGGGGGGGTATTGTCATCGACAGCGCCCTGGAGGCTGAATCTGTCTTTTCCAGGCTATTGAGTAACACGGAAGAGTACCGGTATTCGTGCGAGGCTTCCCGGGATTATGTATATTCCAGAAGGGGGGCCACGGAGAAAGTGATGTCTTACATTCAGGAGAACCGTCTTCTCACCAGCTGATAGAAGTGTTTGGTCGTCTCTCTGCTTTCATCCCATCCCAATTTTACCTTCAGCTCCCGCTCCATCCAATATTCTGCCTCGGGCAGGATGCGGAAACTATTGATAGTCTTGAGGCTGCGTTCATACATGACCTCATCTCCCCGGAAAAGCTGGTTGATGAATACGAAGCGGTCGTTGATGCCAATGGCTTTTTTCAGGTCACGCACAGGTGTATCGTTGAGAGCGGCTTTGAGCTCCAGTCTGTCCGATCGAAGCCTGTCGTTCAGGGAAGCGCCGTTATTATTGCCGATGACGTCGTTCAGTTCGCGGGGCTTTTCCTGGTGGGCAAATGTAGGAATATCGGCCAGGGGGTCGAAAGGCCAGGGACCTTTTTCCTGATCTTTGGCGGCGGGACGGGGTGGATTACCCGGATCGGGGGCCAGACGGACCTCGGGGGCAGGCGGGACGTTGGGAACAGACGGTTCGGCCACGCTTGTGACGGCCCCTGCTCCTGCCGCGGCAGTTTTGAGCTCCTGCATGGCAGCCTGCCCTGTATATATTTTCATGGAGGATGGCATCATAACCGCTACTTTTGCCGATCCTTTGCTGGTAGCTGCCTGAGTGGATATGAGGGCAAGCTCGGCTTCCAGGAGGCGGATCGTCTGGAGCATCTGAGAAGGGTCCACCTTCCTGTCAAACTGCTCTTGTAATTGGTTAATAAGTTGTTGTAGTCTTTCCATGGTGTACTAATGGAGGCCTTTTGGGTTAGTA
>DASZVM010000283.1:0-3922 GCA_035547295.1 Puia sp.
TGTAATCCCGCCATGACCAGCGGGGATCCGTCTCATAAGCGGCATATACGATCTTTCCATCCCCATAGGAGAAATAGTCATCGATAGCAATGGCACGGGCGCGCAGTTTGTGTTCATGACCCAGGCTATCCCGCACCACAAAGGCCGGTATGCGCCTATAGCTGCTGCTGAGATAGAGCAGGCTGTCCTGCCCGATAAAGCGGGGGAATTGCTGGTCGCCCTGGAAGTGCCGGTGCGTTTGCGCAAATTCGTCGGCAGTTCCCTTTTCCGTTTGAGGAGGTTCCGTAGCTTTGAAGTGGTCCAGCGCATCTTGGCGGAATTGTGTAAAAGATACGGAGGCATATCTTTTGATACCAGCCTGGAGGGGAAAGAACAGTCCTTTAAAACGGGCTGCGTCCAGGGTGACATTTTTCCAGAAGTCATCCCCATAACGTTCCCGTCCATAGGCTACGAGCATATAGCCCAGCGGATAGTGGTCAGGGATATAGTCCCTGTAGGAGCCGTTGCGCAGCTTCATCCAGGAGTAGCGCTTATCTGCTGCCCAGAGGCTGCGATAGCTGGAAAAGAAGAAAGGAAGCCGTCCCCTGCCCTGCCCGCTTACCAGCGTTTCCTGGTAAACGGCGTCGCCTTCCCAGAACCAGTTAGGTATGGAAAGGCTGTTGGCCAGGGCCTGCCCTCCTTCGCCAAAGAGGATATAGAAAGCTTTGGAGAGACCGATACGGTAGTTATTGTACTGTTGTACGTGGCGGTATTCGTGAATGGCCAGGGTCTTTTGCCAGGGCAGGCTGCCCAGTTCCAGGCTGTTCTGCTCAGGCGTCAGCTGGAACTCGCTGCGAAAAGGGGCCAGACCGACATAACCGTTGGGAATTATGGTCTGATTTTGGAATACGATGTTGATCTTGCGCTGATGCCCGCCGATGGTAGGCAAAGTGGTACGGCTGAGCGTATGGACGATGGCAGCTACTTCCTGGGCGCGCGGCTCGGATCCTCTGGGGAAGATGATACGGGCCGTGTCCGTATTGATCTGTTGCCAGTGAAGGGATGGCGGATTGCCGCCAAATTGCTGGGCGGACAGGCCTGTCGTTAGGAGTAGAGCAAATAGGACAACGGGCAGGCAGCGGGATCTCATGTAGTTTGCTTTAGGTAGCCCTGAAATTACGTATAAGTTTGGAAGTAATATCTTTAAATAGGTTAAACACTTACTTTTGGTCTGACTTATGAACCGACCCAAATTCTTCTTAAAGGAACTTGACTCTTTTATCGCCGCTATCATTGGTTTTCTGTTGATACAGGTCTGGGCTGGCCACAGCGGCATCGGGGTATCGCCGGACTCCGTAGTATATATGAGCACGGCTTCCAATATCCGTCACCATGGGGCTATCAACGATTTCACCGGGATGCCCATGATGGATTTCCCCGCCGGTTATCCCATCTTTCTCAGCAGCATCATGCTGGCAACGGGATTGGAGCCGATGCGATTTGCCGTTGTGCTCAACGGTCTGCTGTTTGGCCTACTGATCTTTTTGTCGGGATGGATGATGCAGCGGTTCAGCAATCCCAACCGGGTGTACAAGATCATCCTGCTGAGTATCATCGTGCTGAGCCCCTGTCTGCTGGAAGTATATTCCATGGTATGGTCAGAGACCTTGTTCCTTCTGCTGACGCTCCTGTTCATCCGGGTGGCCCGCCGCTATCATCTGACCCATAGCATCGAGGCGATGGCGCTGCTGGGGTTTATTGCCGCTGTGGCCTGTGTCATGCGGTATGCCGGCATCAGCCTGATCTTATTGGGTGGTTTTTTGATGATCACGGACAGGGGAACCAGCTGGAGCAAAAAAATAACGCATATCCTTTTGTTCGGGCTGATCAGCATTTCCCTGGCGGCATTGAATGTGTTCCGCAATCACCTGGTCACAGGGACATTGACGGGCTACCGTGAGAAGGCAGTGACGAGCCTGGGCAGGAACCTGCAATACTTTGGCAGCGTTTTCTGCGACTGGCTGCCTTTTTTCGACGATCCTTACAAATATCCCGCGCTGGTGGGCGTCGTCTGTCTGCTGGTAGGGCTGGCCTGGTGGCTTTTCCGGCTGATACGGCAACGTAACGAGTATTCCTATGACCAGATCGCTACGGCCCATTTCCTTGTATATGGTTTCTTCTTACTGGTCATCGCCAGCGTTACCCGGTTTCAGCAATTGGACAGCCGGCTGATGTCTCCTCTGTTCATTCCCTGGCTTTGGGCCAGCAGCAGCTGGATCCCCTCCGTCATGGCACGGGTGGGGAAGCATCAGCGCCGGTGGCTGGCCGCGTTTGCCCTGGCGGGAGCCTTATGCATGGAATATGGCGAATGGGATATGTATAAGTTCAACTGGAACGGGATCCAATATGCCGGTATCCCGGGCTATACCGAGGACTCCTGGACACAGTCGCCGACAATGGACTTCGTAAAAAAGAACCTGGAGCTGCATAAGCCGGTGCCTATCTATTCAAATGCGTATGAAGGCATCTGGTTCTTCACGGGCATGGTCACCGATCTTATCCCTCATAAGGACCTTCCCTGGGATGTCAGGGATTTGATGAGGGAAGATCATTTCTATGTCGTCTGGTTTGAAGATGCCCTCAACACGGACCTGCTGACCATCGAGGATATCCGGAAGACCAAGCACCTGGATACGGCCTGGCGCTTCAATGACGGGGCTGTCTATTATTTCACGACGCAACCGCCACAGGAGGTGGAGATGCACTGATGTTGCTGTTATTATTATCCCTGGCCATTGCCCCCGGCATCGCCATCAGCCTGTTCATCTACTCCTTCCGGCGGCTTGGTAAAGGATCGGTGCGGCAGCTGGTCATCTCCTTTATACTGGGCATCTGTGCGACCATACCGCCATTTCTTATCCAGCGGCTTGCAGGGGATGTAAGGGACGATCCCTACAGGCATTCTGTCCTTGCATTTGCCTGGTATGCTTTTATCATCGTGGCTTTTACGGAGGAAGGCAGCAAATACCTCGTTCTGCGATGGTATGCCTATCCGCTGGAAAGTTTCCAGGAGCCTTTCGACGGCGTGATCTATTCCGTGATGATCGGGATGGGTTTTGCGACCCTGGAGAATATAGAATATGTATGGAAATTCGGGGTAGAGACAGGCGTGGCCCGTATGTTCCTGTCAGTGCCGGCCCATGCCTCTTTTGCCGTGCTGATGGGGTATAATGTAGGTTTGGCAAAGTTCAGACCGCAGGGGAAGATCTGGCTGATGTGGAAGGGCCTGGCGATCGTCGTGCTTTTGCATGGGAGCTTCGACTTCTTTCTTTTTATTCAGCAGCATCATGTTGTCAGGCGTTATGTATCGGACGGCATACTTTCCTTTGGTGCTTTTACCAGCTTTTATATTGCTGTACGGCAGGCATGGAAGGCCATCCGTTTACATAAATAATTTATCTTTGCGCATGCATGAATAGTATGGAAGCAACCTTCTCTTTCCGGTACGCCGACCTGGACGATATCAATACCATCGGATTTTTGGCGCAGCAGATCTGGCCTGTGACATATGGGGACATCCTTTCTCCCCAACAGCTGGACTATATGCTGCAGCTGTTTTATAGCCCTGCTTCGCTGCGCAGACAGATGAAGGAGGACAAGCACCGTTTTCTTATGGTGGAAGAAGGGTCAGCGCCCATTGGTTTTGCCTCCTGGTCCCCAACAGGGGAACCGGGGGTATTCAAACTGCATAAGCTTTATGTACAGACAGGCAGACAGGGGAAAGGCAGGGGAAAGGCAATCCTTCAGTTTATCTTCGATGACATCCGTGAAAAGGGAGCAACGACCCTCCGGCTGAATGTGAACCGTCATAATAAGGCCCGTCAGTTCTATGAGAAGATGGGGTTCAACGTTGTCCGGGAGGAGGACGTTCCCATCGGTAACA
>DASZVM010000284.1:0-7880 GCA_035547295.1 Puia sp.
CCTGTGCTTCACCCACGATGATGACAGATGCCGCAGTCGTATAAAGATGTTCCTCATATTTTGGATTGGCAAGGAACGCCAGCTGTCCTTTCACAGCTTCTTCGATCCTTCCGAATGAGCTGACCGAGGCGTTGGGATCTCCTTCGACCCGGCCGTTGATAAGCATCGCTATTTGTGCGGCGGAAAAAGTCATGGTGTTTGAGCGGTGTTTAAGTAGCAAATATAAAATTTTTTCACGGGGCTCGCCAGCGTTTGCTGAATAAGTGCATTGTCTACCTGTGAGATATCCTTTACCTCGCCGTTCTTGAAGAGGATGTTGATCTCTTCCCCCGAAGGATCGTAGGTGGTATTTACCGCCTCACCCGTAAAGACGAGATAATGCGCCTCTTCCATGGGAACAGACTCCTGCCGGCTGACCTGTCTTCTCAATGACGTTACGATCTCCTCGCTAAAAGGGGTTGCCTGAAATCGAACTTTTAACAGTCTTCTGTCGATGAGACACCGGCAGAGTAAGGATAAAACCTTATCCGGGTGGAACATCCATTGTTTGATGGTTGTCGTCACATCGTAATCGTCCAGCAAACAGAATTTATCCAGGTTCTTCCTGATGAGCTCGCTGCCGTCCCCATCCCCTAGAAACAGGTCCAGGATGGGCGAACATGAATTTATAAGCAAACCTTTTGCCAACAGCTCCTTTGCCCTTTCCATTATCCGGACGAGCATTTTTTCGGCGCTGAGCACTGTCTTATGAAGATAGACCTGCCAGTACATCAGTCGGCGGGAGACGAGAAATTTCTCGATGGAGTAGATAGCCTTTTCTTCCACCATCAGCTCGCCCCGGTGGACGACGAGCATTTTCAGGATGCGGTCGTACCCGATGACGCCTTCCGAGACGCCTGTAAAAAAGCTGTCCCGGGTGAGGTAGTCCATCCTGTCGGTGTCCAGCTGACCCGATACCAGCTGATGTAAATAGCGTTTGGGGTGGTCGTTGGTAAAGATGCGAAGGGCGGTTTCCAGCTGTCCGTCAAATTCCTGGTTCAAAACTTGCATAATGAGGATGGATATCTGCTCGTGATGCAAGTCCCGGATCAGGACATTTTCCAAAGCATGGGAAAATGGCCCATGCCCTATGTCATGTAGTAAAATGGCGATCTTGGCGCCTAGTTCTTCTTCCGGGAAGATGGGGACGTTTTTCCTCTTTAGCTCATCCAGTGCATTGCACATCAGGTGATAAGCACCTAAAGAATGATGCAGACGGGTATGTACGGCTCCGGGATAGACCAGGTGGGCAAAAGCCATCTGGTTGATACGGCGTAATCGCTGATAATAAGGGTGGGCAATGATATCCAGCAGCAACGGGTGATCTAATGTAATAAAGCCGTATACAGGATCGTTGATGATCTTGCGGGGCGAATGATGATGGGCCATCCCTGTTTGAGTTTTGTTAAAACGATCTTAAACAATCTCCAAATCTACAAATACGGGGTGGATAATATAAATTTATCAAAATAAGAAGCATGTCTCTGGCAAAAATACTCTGGGTCGACGATGAAATAGAAAGCTTGCATTCTCAAATCCTCTTCCTGGAGAACAAGGGCTATGAGGTAAAGGAAATGACCAATGGCTTCGACGCCATCGATTTTGTAAAAGAACACCCGATAGACGTGGTCCTTCTGGATGAGACCATGCCGGGCATTACGGGCCTGGAGACCCTGGCCAAGATCAAGGAGGTCAATCAGCAGATACCCGTGGTGCTGATCACAAAGAACGAGACGGAGAACCTGATGGACGACGCCATCGGGAGCCAGATCACGGACTACCTGATCAAACCGGTGAACCCTAACCAGGTGCTGCTCAGCCTGAAGAAGATCATCGATAACAAGCGGCTGGTGGCTGAAAAGACCACTACTGCCTATCAGCAGGAGTTCCGCAGCCTTTTTATGGCCCTCAACAGCAACCCGGATTACAACGAGTGGATGGATATTTATAAAAAGCTGGTTTACTGGGAGCTGGAAATGGAAAAATCGGACAGCCCGGAAATGCGGGAAGTGCTGCAAAGCCAGAAGCAGGAAGCCAACACGGAATTTTTTAAGTTCGTATCGAAGAATTACGCACGCTGGGTGGGCCCCCGGGCGGAAGAAGGACCCATTATGTCCCATACGCTCTTCCGCTTCAAAGTGCTGCCCCATGTGGAGAAAGGGACCCCTACTTTCTTTATTTTGCTGGATAACCTGCGCATCGACCAGTGGAAGGCCATACAGCCGATCTTCGCCGAAAATTTTCGCATAGCGGAAGAGGATAGTTTTTACAGCATCCTTCCAACGGCTACGCAATACAGCCGCAACGCCATTTTCGCAGGACTGATGCCTATCGAGATAGAGAAGCAGTTCCCTGATCAATGGAAGAACGACGAGGAGGAAGGCGGGAAGAATCTATTCGAGGAGGATTTTTTCCGTGGCCAGCTCAAGCGGTTGAAGAAGGACAACCTGCGTTTTTCCTATACAAAAGTATTGAACTATCAGGCAGGGCAGGACCTGGTGAACAATATCCATAACCTCCTGAACAACGACCTCAATATCATCGTCTATAATTTTGTGGACATGCTGAGCCATGCACGTACGGAAATGGAAGTGCTGAAGGAGCTGGCCAGCGATGAGATCAGCTACCGCAGCATTACGGCCAGCTGGTTTGAGCATTCACCCCTGCACCAGGCACTGAAAAAGATTGCCGACAAGAAGATCAATCTCATTCTGGCCACCGATCATGGCAGCGTAAGGGTGAAGACGCCGTACAAGGTCATCGGCGATAAGCAAACCACTACGAACCTCCGTTATAAGCATGGACGCAACCTGAACTATGAAGCCAGGGAAGTGCTGGCATTCCGGGATCCCAAGGAGGCGGGTCTGCCTGTGCCCACGGTAAATTCTTCCTTTATCTTTGCCCGTGGGGACGGGTTCCTATGCTATCCCAATAACTATAATTATTATGTCAACTATTACCGCAACACTTTCCAGCATGGCGGCGTAAGCCTGGAAGAAATGATCATTCCTGTGATCCGTATGACCAGCAAGGTCAGCTGATATCCACATATATGAGGTCGCTGTGGATAAAATCGAAAGGGGTGATGGGTGGGTAGGGCCGGTATTTGTTACCTTTATGGTTGAATATGGCACGAGCGCAAACGACTGCATTCGACCATTGAAAAAGACATTAACTCCGAATGAAGTATACTCAAACCACATTGGATAAGATAGAAAGAGTGCTGGATGAGGCTGAATACATCGTTCGCTATGAAAGAGGCAACTTCCAGAGCGGATATTGTATCCTGGAGCAGAAAAAAGTGGTGGTACTGAACAAATTCCTCCAGCTGGAAGGCCGTATCAATACCCTGGTCGATATTATCCCTCAATTGAAGATCACGTCTGAGAACCTGACCCCCGAAGTCAAAAAGATATACGACGAGGTTCTCGCCATGCATCATTCCATCGACAATTAGGAAGTTTAGACTTACCTTTAACAAGTGAGCTACCCATCCTTAAAGATCACATTTCTGGGCACAGGCACCAGTACCGGAGTTCCCATGATCGCTGGTCCCTGTGCGATATGCGCATCTACTGACAGGAAAGACAAGCGGCTCCGCAGCAGCATCCTCGTTCAATCTTCCACTACCACCCTTGTAGTGGATACTACGCCTGATTTCAGGTACCAGATGCTCCGGGAGAATGTGCGGACGATGGATGGCATCATCTTTACTCATCCGCATAAAGATCACCTGGCGGGACTTGATGATGTGCGTGCGTATAATTATTTCCAGCAACGGCCTATGGATGTCTATGCCAATGAGATGACGCAGGAGACCATCGTCCGGGAATTCCCCTATGTTTTTGCGGAGATGAAATATCCCGGTATCCCCGATATCCGGCTCAACAGGATCGATACCGACCCGTTTATGGTGGGTGACATCGAAGTACGTCCCATCCTTGTATGGCATCTGAAAATGCCCGTGCTGGGCTTCCGGTTTGGCAATTTCACCTATATCACGGATGCCAACCGCATCGATGAGGAAGAAAAGGAAAAGATCAGGGGCAGCGGGATCGTCGTGCTCAATGCGCTGCGTCACGAAAAACATATCTCTCACTATTCGTTGCAGGAGGCTGTGGACCTGGTAAAGGAACTGGGGGTACCCCGGGCCTATTTTACCCATATCAGCCATCAGCTGGGTTTTCATGCGGAGGTCAGCCGGAGTCTGCCGGAGGGGATGGAGCTGGCTTATGACGGGCTGGTGATCCGGACTTCCAGGGATGCTTAAGATTGAAAATAATATAACATTATGGTTTATAGTTAATTAGATAATCTACCCCCAAAATGGGTAAATGCTGAATAGAAATACCTTAGCCGAGTTACTTCAATGGAAAATATCTTCTGAGCGGAAACCGCTCATTTTAAGACACAGGAATGAGAAGGAACGATAAAAAAAAGGGCCGTATAGAAATACAGCCCCGTCTAACGATTGCTTGCCATATGAAAGATTTTCCGGTTTGAGTTCCCGGGTGGGTTTATCCATAACAAATACGAGGCCATAAAAATACACCCTCATTATTAGTCTACCAAATCTATAGACTAATATTTTTTCCGAAACCGGTTTCGACGGGTAGCTGTGGCGAAGAATGGGGTTTTCAGGGATATGCAAGGGGTATTTGCGGCAATGGTATCTACCCTAATTTGCAATAGTTTAACAATGGTTAATTCCATGTAAATCCTCCGGGGTTTTAAACCTTTGCTTCTGCAGGCCGTCTATGGGTATACAAAAACCTTGATGTTATGAGGAAAACTCTCATCCTCCTGCCGCTGGCTATATTGCTGGCCATGCATTCCTTTGCCCAGACACAGGTGGAGCTGATCCCTGCAGCGGGGTATACCTTTCCAAGCCGTACGGACTTTTACGACTCTTACGGCCGGATCAACGGGGGGCTTAATTTCGGCGGATCGCTGAAATTCAATCTCAACCGTAACTTTGGTCTTGAACTGATGTATAATCGTATGAACACGCAGTCAGGCCTTTATCAATATGGCTACGGCGGTGACAAACTGGCGGGTGGTGATCTTACCCTTGATTATTTTATGCTGGGCGGGGTTGAATCCTTTGGCAATGGCCAGGTTCGTCCCTTTATCGGCGCATTCCTCGGCGCCGCGGTGCTTACCCCTGGGACCGACCCATCCAACAACTATTCCAACGATACAAAATTCGCCATGGGTTTTCAGCTGGGGACAAATATCTATGTGTCTCCCCGGGTGGGGCTTCAATTGAAGGCGCAGATGCTCTCCCCCGTGGATGGGTCCGGCGGCGGCTTTTATTTCAGCAATTATGGGGCAGGCGCCAGCATCGACGGGTATTCCAGCATTTATCAATTCAGCCTGAACGCAGGCCTGATCATAGGACTCGGGCAAATATTGCCTGAACAGGTGTATCACAGGAGGAGCTACCGGCCAGCTCGTCCGAGACCGTACCGGTATTACTATTAGCTTTTAGAGGTTTATCCGTACCTTGTTGAGAGCCAGCGCATACTGCCGGCTCTTTTTTTATTGCGGGCATACTAACAACTGTTAGTATGTTTGAAATATTTTATTTAACTTGCAATAATAATACCTTACAGGGTATTTCGTTCTAATAATGATTGTTTGCCAAAGTGTTACCAGGCAATAGCCATCCGGTTGTTGCCTGGTTCTTTTAGGACGGACCGAAGGTTCGTCGTCCGAAGGACAATCCTTTGAAAAAAATAGAAACTAAATGGAATTTTCAACAGAAGAGATCACCCGGCAGGTGGCCCAAACGGCCAGGGATTTTGCAGCACAATATATCAGGCCTCATGTCATGGAATGGGATGAAAAGCAGGAGTTCCCCCGCGAGCTGTTTACAAAGCTGGGAGAGCTGGGCATGATGGGAGTATTGGTCCCTGAAGAGTATGGCGGTTCAGGGCTTTCCTATATCGAATATGTCACGATCATACAGGAGATCGCCAGGGTTTGCGGGTCCATCGGTCTGAGCGTGGCAGCGCATAACTCTCTTTGTACCGGTCACATCCTCGCATTTGCCAATGAAGAGCAGAAAAAGAAATATCTCCCGGCCCTGGCTTCCGGTAAGGCATTGGGCGCCTGGGGTCTCACAGAGGCGGGTACGGGGAGCGATGCGGGCAATATGCGTTGTACGGCTGTAAAGGATGGGAATGACTGGGTGATCAATGGCACCAAATGCTGGATAACCCATGGGCGCAGCGGTGATATTGCCGTAGTGATCACCAGGACGGGTGAGCCCAGGGCAAAGAACAATGCCACGGCCTTTGTCGTGGAAAGAGGCACGAAAGGATTCAGCGGAGGAAAAAAAGAAAATAAGCTGGGCATGCGTGCCAGCGAGACGGCTGAAATGATCTTTGATAATTGCCGGATCCCTGATGCCAACAGGCTGGGGAATGTGGGAGAAGGTTTCAAGCAATCCCTGAAGGTATTGGACGGAGGCCGTATCTCCATTGCGGCACTGTCGCTGGGCATTGCCAAAGGTGCGTTGGATGCTGCTCTGCAATACTCCAAGGAAAGACATCAATTCGATCAACCCATTTCCAACTTCCAGGGCATCTCTTTCAAGCTCGCCGACATGGCAACGGAGATCGCTGCTGCCGAGTTGCTGACATTCCAGGCCGCCGATAAGAAGAACAGACATCTGCCCATGACCAAAGAAGCCGCCATGGCTAAATATTATGCCAGCGAAGTGGCTGTCCGTACAGCCACGGAAGCCGTCCAGATCTTTGGCGGCTATGGATATACAAAGGACTTCCCCGTGGAAAAATTTTATCGGGACAGCAAACTCTGTACGATAGGGGAAGGTACTTCCGAGATCCAAAAGCTGGTGATCGCCAGGGAAGTGCTGAAATAGGCGGCGCTAAGGCATGAAGTCGTCGTCCGGTCTGTTGTCGTATTTGTCAAAAAGCTTGTCGATGGCGCCGGCAAAGAGGGGGAACTTTTCCTTTGTAAAGCCTTTGATCACGTCGATGGCCTTGTAGGCTTGTTCTTCCGTAAGACCCGCGGCTTTCAGTTTCTCGATCAACTCCTGCATATCTTTAATTTTTGAGGCCCTGCTTAAGCAGGGCCTCATTTATTTTTAAGCGACCTTCAGCAAATTCATCTTGCTCTTGTCGAATTTCTTCCGGGCATATTCCAGGTCCAGATGGAACTTGGTTTCTTTTGCGGAAGGCAGCTCGAACATGCCGTCCGTGAGGATGCTTTCGCAGATGCTGCGGAGCCCCCTGGCGCCCAATTTATATTCGATGGCCTTGTCCACCATAAAATCAAGGACTTCCAGGTCGAAGGACAGCTGTATGCCTTCCAGCTCGAACAATTTCTTGTATTGCCGGATAAGGGAGTTCTTTGGTTCTGTAAGGATGGAGCGAAGGGTGGTCTTATCCAGGGGATCCAGGTGTGTGACCACGGGCAGACGGCCCAGCAACTCGGGGATCAGGCCAAAGGATTTCAGGTCAGGTGCATTGACATACTGGAGGAGGTTCTTTTTTGCCTGCTCCTGCTGTTCTTTATTGACGTTGAAGCCAATGGCATTTGTATTGATCCTGCGGGCGATGATCTTGTCCACGCCGTCGAATGCGCCCCCACAGATAAAGAGGATGTTCTGGGTGTTGATCTTTATCAGCTTTTGTTCGGGATGCTTCCTGCCGCCCTGCGGGGGCACCAGCACATCCGTACCTTCCAGCAGCTTGAGCAGTCCCTGCTGCACACCTTCCCCACTGACATCCCGGGTAATGGAGGGATTGTCTCCCTTGCGGGCTATCTTATCGATCTCGTCGATATAAACGATGCCTCTTTCAGCGGCTGCT
>DASZVM010000285.1:0-6004 GCA_035547295.1 Puia sp.
CGCATGGGCCGCTGTCCCGTGGCTGCTATCGTATAGAGGAATGGATGACCGGGCGCCGCGCCAAAGATCGCAGCCGAGTTGATCCGGGGTTTCTTTCCCGGGGGCGGCGTTAAAATATATTTCTCCCCGTCATTCGGAATATGGCCCGGCAGATACGCCCCTTCCATCTCGAATTGCGCATCCCCCCAATCCGCATTGGTCCGTTTGTTGTTGTTGCCGCCTACGTCGTCCTTCGCCAGCAGGCCCAGCCGCCTGACGCCTGTGAGGTCTACATCCACCCGCCTGGCCGGATCCCCTACCCTCATCTCCCCGCTTTCGAAAAGGATCTTTCCGTCGCCGATGACATAGAATTTCACCGGTATCTCCTTGTTCGCCTGGTCATCCGCACCTACGGCCGCCGTAAACCGCCTGGCATGACCGTCAAGGTACATGAACAGGCCGCTGACCGTCTGCACGCCTACCCCTCTGCTGTAAGCAACCCCGTTTATACGGATGGGTTCCGCGGATTTGTAGCTCGTCCTCGCAGATACGGGACGGAGCCCTTCGGCAAAATAATGGATATCGAGACTGTCCAGCCACACTCTCCGGGTGTCCTGCGCGGGAACAGGATAAAAACGCAGCAGCACTACGCCGTGATAGGGTATCTCCGTCGTATAAGCTCCATCCGATATGTCCAGGTCCTTTTGCCGCCACACATCCCGCATTTTCCACATCCCCTTTAACCCGGCCTTACCGGCATCGAACGTATACTTCACCGGCTTTTCATCTCCCCACCGGAAATAGGAGACGGGTGTCTTGCCGAAATCAGCTGTATTGAACAATCCCACCGCATATGATCCATCCTGCAAAGGTCTTATCCAGGTCTGCACACCCCCTTCGTCGGACAACAGCCGGGCCGGACGGCCCAGGGGGTCCTGGTCGATGGCGATCACCTCGTCGTTGGTCAGCAGGCTCACCCCAAACGCATCCAGCTCTTCGATAGGGCTCCCGATGATCAGCGGCGCCGCCAGCAGGCTGTAAATGCTGACATGACTGTACTGCTCGTCCGGCGTCAGCCGCGTGGGATGCAGCACCGCGCTGGTAGTCACTTTTCCCACGATCATCATGTCCGGGTCGTTCCAATGCCCTGGTCCTCCATAAGGCCCCCATTTGTCGATGGTAAAGGCAGACACGTACAGGCTGTTCCAGCTATCCCGGATATCAGGCCCCGTCCGCCACATATTTGCCAACCTTTTCCAGTCCGCCGCATTGGCAAAAGGAGCCGAGTTCGACAGGCTGTACACAATATCCCGCCCCGAGTGCCGCAGCGCTTCAGACATACGTTCCGCCGAAGACACATCTATATGCCAGTCATATTTCAAAAAGTCGATACCCCATTCCGCCATCTGCCGTGCGTCAGCTTTTTCAAACCTGTATTTGCCCACATGGCGGTAAGCGTGCTTGTTGGCAGCAAGAGAGTCGGGATACGCGCCATCCGCAAGATCCGAAGATCCGCCGGCGAACCCCGCATAGCTGGATATCCAGGGCGTGGAATAAACCCCCGCCTTCAGGCCGAGCGCATGAAGGGAATCCACCATTTCCCTGAACCGTGGAAATTTATCGTTTGGCTGCAGCGCGTGGTCCGTACCCGACCGCTGTCCCTGCCACGCATCGTCGATATTGATATAGGTCCATCCATGATCTCTCAAACCCCGCTCAACCAACGCCCTGGCAGACCTCATCACCTTTTCCCTGTCGATATCCCTCGCCCAGGAGTTCCAGCCATTCCACCCCATCGGGGGGGTAAGCGCAATGGTGTCGCCGATCCGGATGGTCAGCCGCTTCGTATCATGGCCAAAGGCATTCTTTACGGTCACCGACACGGCATAGTCCCCTTTTCGATTAACCTTCCCCGTAATGATCCCGGTGGCCGGGTCCATGGTCAGCCCCCGCGGCAGTCCGGAAGAGCTATAAGACATGGGCCGCTGCCCCGTCGCCGCCACGGTAAAAAGAAAAGGGTTTCCCGGCGTCGCGCCTGTTACCGCCGCTCCGTTCATACGCGGCTCTTTCCCCGGCACGGGGGTAAGGATATATGCCTTGTCCGTATTGGGAATATTTCCCGGGACATGACCGTCCTCCATAAAGAACCGGGCATTCGCCCAGTCGGGGAAGGCCTTGCTCATGTTCGCCGTATCTCCCGTCACCAGCAGCCCCAGGCGTGAAACCCCTTCGAGTGGAATATCCACTTTGCGCGGCTCATCTCCCGCATGCATGACACCGCTTTCAAAAAGTACCTTTTTATCCCCGATGACATAGAACTTTACACCCACGGTATTCAGGCTCTTGTCGTCCACACCCGCCAGCGCGGTAAACCTCCGGCCTTTCCCATCCAGGTAAAAAGCAAGCAGGCTCACGCATTTCACACCTACCCCCCGGTCATAGACGACACCGCCAAGACGCATCGTATCGCCGCTGGCTTTTGCACGGGCGGCTATCCCCGGGATCCCTTCCGAATAGGTCTTTATATCCAGGTCATCCATCCATAAACCGCCTTTCTCCGTGGTGCAAGCGCCCAGACAAAGCAGCATTGGCCATAGAGCCCCCCGCATTGATCGCATAATATTCATGATCGTAATTTTAAATGTTATTCGGCCGCAAAGACCTTTATACCTCCGCCCGCATCCGCCACGGTCACCGTCCTGCGCCCGTCTTTCTCCGAGAGGAATATGTCCGCCTCCCTGTCCAGGCGAAGTATCTCCTGTCCATCCCTGCTCAGAGATGAGAAACCCGTAGCGGCCAGCTTTTCCAGGCGGCCGCTGCTGTCCGTGCGAAGTACGGCAATGCCTCTGTAGCTGCCTGTGAAATGATGCTGTCCGTTCGTAAAAGAAAATGATGCCGGCTTATCCGCATCAAGCGACGCCGGGCTCGTAAAAGTAAATGACCCGTCTTCGTTACGGACACCCTCCGGCAGCGTATTCCGCCCTGTCCCCAGGAGCGCTGCATTTTCCACCGAAAATGAGGTGGCGATCGCGCGCTGTCCTATCTTCTTCCACTCCGCCGTCATATCCTTTCCGTAAAAATCCCGCGTGGCGGGTCCCTCTATCAGCAGACGCCCTCCCTTGCTCACATACCGCCGGAAAAATCCGGTCACTTCCGGCCTGCTGTACTGAGGGTACAGAAAGATGACGGCATCGAACGTATATCCGTTCAGCACCGGCTTGCCCGCGGCATTCAATGTCAGCCTGCCGTCCTCGATGACATCCGTGGGAACCGCCGCGTTCAAAAAACCGTTCTTCCATAGTTCCACACACTTGCCATCCATATTCAGCTTGTCGTTGATATCGTACATGCCCCGCTGGCTTTCCTCCGGCCACCAGTTGCAAAGCGCCGGCATGCCATACACGACCAGCAGCTTTACGCCGGGGAAAGTGGGGTTAAATCTGTTTAACAGCCTGGCCGCATTCTCCACCCTGTTGATCTTCTCCAGCGCCGCAGGCTCCTCGATGGATACGCCCCATTGCTGTCCGTCATTGGCCGCATGATAATGGGTGCGGATGCCGTACCGCAGGTCATACAATGCTTTCGTCCATATCCGCTGCAGGCTCTTGTTATAGTACATATTGTACATCGCGTTCATGGGATAGCACATCCCGATGCCCAGCTGAATGGGCGTGGCCGTCTCTTCGTCCGTGTGCCCATAGTCTCTTTTAATGTTCCACCAGCTGACGCCCGTCTGCCATACCTCGTCCTGGTCCAGGTTGTTGTGAAAAGTATTGTGCAGCCCGACAAAACAGTTCTTCCCGTACAGCCGCTTGCCCGTCTCGTACATCGTCCGCTCGACATCCAGCGTAGCTGTCCTTAACAAAGCCATATATTCATCGATGGCCCGTATCCTCACTTCCGGCCGGCCCGCCGGCGCATACCGCATGTCAAACAAAACCCTTTCCGGCGCCTCCCCCGTAATGGATCGCAGCCGCCGGCCCATTCCCACGGCATAAAGCCGCTCACGGAACACATGCCTGCCTTTCATCGCCTGCGGACGCACGATCCGCAGGCTCTTGTATTCATCCAGCCCCACACCGTCAAAGGGGATATCCGAATAGGCGCCGAATACGCCCGTTAAAATGCGTTTCGCCTGGCCGGAGAAATTGCTGCAGGACTTGTAGTAGTGCTGCGTCATTATATAGGCGGTATATCCTTTCAGCCTGCTGCCCGCATGGATGGACACGCTGACCCTGTCCGTGTCGGCAATGGAAGTGACCATTCCCGTTATATCCTCCAGCGTCCCCGGGACATACCATCCTCCCGGGTCGGCGGGATTGCCCCCACCGGCGGTCTTTTTAAAAGCATAGACCCTGAACAGCTCGCTTTTGAACAAGGTCTTCGGGTCCCTGCATCCCTCCGCATGCACTTCGTAGTCAGCCTTTCCATCCGCATCCAGCGTCACCTCTCCTTCCTGTACCAGGCGATTGGTGTTCTCCGGCAGTACGCCCCGATCGTCCTTCCATATCTGCAGACCTATCTTCAGCCCCTTGTTGTGCGCATAGGCCACCAGGTCCCTGAACACAGGATGCATGACAGCCGTGTCATAAAAATCACATTTACCCCTCGCCGTCAAAAAGATCAGCGTGTACTTGCTGTACCTGGCAAAGGAATCGATCTTCCCTCTCCACCGGTGACGTGTCATCATATTCTCTGCAAAAAACCAGTAGGCCACCTCCGGGTGGCCTGTATTGGCAAAAGCATCCACATATTCCACAGGTATCTCATGCAAACGCTGCTGCCCTTTCTCCGGCGCCTGCGCATCTCCGGCGTACGGGATAACGCACGGGGCGCACGACAATAAAAACGTGTAGATCTTTTTCATATGGAGTAAAACTCATCGTCCGCCTTTTTCCGAAGACATGCCCGGCGGCGCTGCGGAAGGAGCGCTGCCCCACTGCTTATTCGGCCTGTTCCCCATCGTCAGCACAAGCTTCCCTCCCTTCACCAGGGTGGAGTGTGGTATCCATGGTCTGTCCAGCGGTTGGCCGTTCAAGCTCGCACTACGGATATAGAATTGCCCCGGACCGTTGTTCTTCGCTTCGATGACGAAGGTCCCGCCGGGATAATATTTTTTATTGAGATGAAATGTGATCTTGTTGAACAGAGGACTGCTGATCTCATAGAAAGGCTTTTCCGAAACACCACCGTCTGTAGAGAAGATTCCTGTCTTCAGCAACACCGACAACGTACCCATCAATCCCTGGTCCTCGTCTCCGCCATAACCTTTTTGCGGTGAGATACCGCTGTATAACGAGTCCATCACCTGCCGGCACCAATATTGCGTCAGCCAGGGTGCGCCGGAAAAATTGAAAAGGAACGGTGTTTCCATGCAGGGCTGGTTGCCGTAGTTGATATAGACTCTCCGGTTCTCCTTTTCCGCACGATCCTTGAAGTCCCCGGAAACAAATCCAGTGCTCCGCGCCTGCTCAAAAACCCAATTGAGCTTCCGTGTAAATACGCTGTCGCCTCCCATCAGCCTGATCAGACCCGGCACATCATGGGGGACGAACCAGGTGTACTGCGCCGCATTGCCTTCCACCCAGCCGTGCTCGTACAGCAATATGTCTGCCGGCTCGTTCCATTTCCCCTCCCTTGTCTTCGTCCACATCCAGCCGATGTCCTTGTTCCAGATATTCCTGTAATTGCCCGCCCGTTGCATGAACAATGTATAGTCGTCTTTCTTTCCCAGGACATGTGCCATCTGCGCCAGCGCATAATCCTGGTAGGCATACTCCAATGTCTGCGCAGAGCCGTCCTGGTGAAGACCATATTTTTTTTCCGATAAAGGCCATGGTACATAACCCAGCCGGATATAATCCCCGATCCCGCCTCCCGCGGAAGTATTGAACTCATATCCCGCCTTGCCCATCATTCCACCCGGAAAATGGTCCTTCCGCATGCCCTCATAAGCTTTTCGTATGTCGAATCCCCTGATGCCTTTCATATACGCGCTCACGATAAAAGGCGTCGTGGTGGCGCC
>DASZVM010000286.1:0-7999 GCA_035547295.1 Puia sp.
AGGGACGGAGGCCCTTTTGTCACCTTACCCGTTATCCATACAAAAGATCCCAACACAGGGACCAGGAATGTAGGGATGTACAGGATGCAGGTGTTCGGACCAACCCTGACAGGTATGCATTGGCATAAACATAAAGTAAGCGCCAAACATTTTTCCGAATACAAAAAGACAGGCCGGCAGATGCCGGTGGCTGTAGCCCTGGGAGGTGATCCGGCTTATGCGTACAGTGCGACGGCGCCCCTGCCGGAGAATGTCGATGAATATATGCTGGCCGGCTTTCTCCGGAAAAAGAAGGTGGAGCTGGTAAAATGTATTACCCAGCCCGACATTGAAGTGCCTGCGGACGCTGATTTTGTCATCGAAGGTTATGTGGACCCCAATGAGGAGATGATCTGGGAAGGTCCTTTTGGAGATCACACCGGCTATTATTCCCTGCCGGACTGGTACCCCCGGTTCCATATCACAGCCATTACCCATCGCAGGAATGCGGTATATCCCGCCACCATCGTAGGTATCCCGCCACAGGAAGATGCCTGGCTGGGGAAGGCTACAGAGCGGATATTTTTGGCGCCTATCAAGATGACCCTGGTGCCGGAGATCGTCGACATGGACATGCCTGTCGAGGGCGTTTTTCACAACCTGGTCATTGCAAAGATCAAAAAGGATTATGCCGGCCAGGCCCAAAAGGTGATGAATGCCATGTGGGGGGCAGGCCAGATGATGTTCAACAAGATATTGGTCGTTGCCGATCAAAACACGAACATACAGGACTATGGCGGTCTGGCTGCCACCGCGCTCAGGAACTTCAACCCCGCGACGGATGCCTATTTCTCCCAGGGGCCAATGGATGTGCTG
Organism: Puia sp.; assembly: GCA_035547295.1. GTDB lineage: Bacteria > Bacteroidota > Bacteroidia > Chitinophagales > Chitinophagaceae > Puia. Next base: position 856 of record DASZVM010000286.1, read on the forward strand.
GATCACAGCTGTAGTAAGCTTGGCTTTGGGGGCAAGATGTGTATCGACGCAACGGCCAAGACAGAGGAAGAAACAGATGATCGTTATCTCCTTCATACGACTAAGGCTCAGGGATTGTCCGCCACACTGCTGATACAGCGTTTTCCCGAGATCAGGGGCGCTAATCTCTCTTTGTTGCAAAAGGACATCCCCTGCGTCATCCTCAGCGTTGAAAAACAACGGCCGGGACATATTCATGAGCTGCATGCCGCCCTGTGCGACCAGGAAGAGCTGGAAGGAATAAAGATGCTCCTGTATGTGGAACATACCGTCAACGCTGAAGACCTGCCCGTCGCTTTATGGCGGTTTTGCAACAATCTGGACCCGCGGAGGGACCACCTGCTCGTGGAAAGACCCTCTAAAAAGACGCCCTCAAAAATATTCGCCTGCCTGGGACTGGACGGTACCAGAAAAACGCCGGAATTCGATAACTTTCAGCGTGACTGGCCGAATATTATCGTGGCTGACGACGCCACGATCGCCGCAGTGGATAAAAAATGGGATCAGCTGGGATTAGGGCCTTTCCTGTCTTCCCCATCATTGAAATTTAAAGATCAGATATATGGACAAGAAGCTGTGGCGCCTGCATAGGAAACTGAAACAATCGATATTGTTGTCTGCGGGAGTACTGTCCGCCTGCCTGGGCTTTTCCCAGACACCTCATACGCTATTGTGGCAGATATCCGGCAAGGGACTGGCAAAACCATCCTATCTCTTTGGGACCATGCATGTGCTGTGTGCGGAAGATGCGCGGCTGAGCGACAGCCTGAGATCCGCCATCACCCATTGCGACGAAGTATATTTTGAGATCAATCTCGGCGATATGTCCGGCATGCTGGGAGCGATGAAGTACATGCGTATGAATGACAGCAAAAAATTATCCGATCTGCTGTCCCCAACGGATTACCAGCGGGTAAAGACCTATTTTTCCCAGCATTCCCCCCTGCTGCCTTTTGGTATGCTGGAAAGATTCAAGCCCATGCTGGTCAGCAGCCTGATAGAGGAGTCGAGCCTTGGCTGTAAGACAACGGATGGAATGGAGCTGATGATCATGAAAGAGCTGCACAACAAGCCTGTCAACGGACTGGAGACAGTTGAGTTCCAGGCAGGGCTGTTCGACAGCATCCCGTATGAGCAACAGGCAAAAGACCTTGTCAATTACATCGATAGCAGCGAAGAGTATAAGAAAATGACCCTGGAACTGGCGGAAGTATACAGACAGCAGGACCTGGATCGTATCGATTCCCTCAGCCGGAAGGGAGATCCCGGTATGAGCAATTATATGGACCTTCTGCTATATGGACGGAACAGGACATGGGCGGGAAAGCTTGCTACGCTGTTGCCTCAAAAATCGTTGCTGATAGCTGTCGGGGCGGCCCATTTACCTGGGGAGAACGGGGTGATCGACCTGTTACGAAAACAGGGATATACGCTCACACCCATAAAAAATTGAATTGCGCCTTCGGGTTGGTGGTAAATATAAACCCTCGGCGCAATCCGCTCATGATGGGCCTTCGGCCAATCCCCCTGTGGGGGATTTTGCCCCCGTTAAGGGGGATTGAACTTATATCCTTTCCAGACCGCTGAAGAAGAAGTCGCCTTCGATCTTAGCGTTCTCGTCGCTGTCACTGCCGTGGATCGCATTCTCACCCACGGAAGCCGCAAATAATTTACGGATCGTACCTTCATCCGCCTTGGCGGGGTCCGTGGCGCCGATGAGCTTACGGAAGTCAGCTACTGCATTATCCTTTTCCAGGATTGCCGCGATGATCGGGCCGCTGCTCATAAAACTTACCAGCTCACCATAAAAAGGACGCTGGCTGTGCACTGCATAAAATTCCCCCGCTTTGCCGGCGGATAACTGGGTGAGCTTCAGAGCCACGATACGGAAGCCGCTTTTAATGATCTTGTCGAGAATGGCACCGGAATGCCCTTTAGAGAAAGCGTCCGGCTTGATCATGGTAAAAGTTCGATTGCTCATGTTTTCGTTATGATTTTTGGGGAGCAAAGGTAAGGTATAGTTTTTGGTTAATTTGGGATTTGACATTTAATTTAGTTCCTTTGCAACCATTTATAGTGGAATGAGGCCTATAGAAGATATATATAAATTATTGGATAAGCCCCGGAAGGTGGTCATCACCATGCATCAGAAACCGGATGCCGACGCCATGGGCTCCGCCCTGGGACTTTTTCATTTTCTGAAACAGCTGGGACATACACCCACCGTCATATCACCTACGAACTGGGCTGACTGGCTGAAATGGATGCCGGGGTGCAACGGGGTCATCGATTATGAGTACAGCACAGAGAAAGCCAATAGTATACTGGACCAGGCGGAGTGGATATTTTGCCTGGACTTCAACGTGCTCAGCCGGACAAGGTTCATGGCGCCCAAGCTGCGGAAGCTCACCTGCGAAAAAATTCTCATTGACCATCATCAACAGCCGGAAAGTGAGAGCTTTACCTATGGGGTCAGTAATACAGAGAAAAGCTCTACCTGTGAGATGGTGTACGACCTGATCACAGGCAGCGGGCATACGGATAAGATCAGCCAGGAGGTGGCTGTCTGTCTTTATGCGGGTGTCATGAGCGATACAGGTTCTTTCCGGTTTCCCGCGGCCTCTGCCGCTGTGCACCGGATGGTGGCGGTCCTGAAGGATACGGATTTCAATCATACGAAGATCCATGAGAATCTCTTTGATAACTTCCTGGAAAACCGTCTGCGGTTTTTCGGGTATGTGTTGCAGAACAAAATGGATATCTTCTATGAGCATAATGCCGCCCTTATTTCCATTCCCTGGAAAGACCTGGTGCGTTTTGAGATCAAGACGGGTGATACGGAGGGATTGGTAAATTTTCCTCTTACCATCCAGGGTATCAAAATGGCTGCGCTTATCATAGACAGGGATGAGGAGGTCAAGTGTTCATTCCGGAGCAAAGGAGATTTTGATGTCAATACGTTCGCCCGTAAATATTTTGAAGGGGGGGGACATTTCAACGCGGCCGGTGGTCGCAGCAGCGATACGCTGGAAGTAACAGTACAGCGTTTTATCGAGGCCCTGAGGGAGAATTCATCACAATTACAATAATAAAGTTCAATGAAAAAAATTGCGTTGTATGCATTTGTCGGTCTGCTCCTGATGGGGGCCGTGTCCTGCACAAGCCAGGAATATAAGAAGACAAAGAGCGGCTTGCTATATAAGATTATTTCCGATAAGAAGAACCCCGTGGCAAAAAAAGGAGAATTCTTAAAGGTGCATTTTATACAGAAGGTACGGGATTCCGTGCTGTATTCTTCGGAAGGCGGCATGCCCGTATATATCCAGGTGGACAGCGCCCGCCCGGTGTACAGCCCCACAGAGGTGTTCCCTCTGCTGCGCAAGGGGGATAGCGCCGTTGTGGTGGAATTGGCCGATACCCTGCAGAAACGTTTTGGCGGACAGTTGCCTCCCTTTATCCATAAGAAGGACAAGCTGACCATTGCTTTCAAAGTATTGGATGTATTCCCCACGCTCCAGGCAAAGACTGCCGACCAGGAAAAGGAGCAGGTAGGCGAAAAACAACGGGAAGTATCGGCTGTGGAAGACTATCTCGCCAAGAACAATATCAAGGCTGATAAGACGGAAAAGGGCACTTATGTTGTGGTAAACTCGGTTGGTGACGGTCCCCAGGTGGATTCCGGCAAACAGGTGTCTGTACGTTACACCGGCAAACTGCTGCCTTCCGGAAAAGAGTTCGAGTCCAATATGAAAGGTCCCGGGAACGAACCTTTTAAATTCGTGGTCGGACAAGGACAGATCATACAAGGTTGGGACGACGGTCTGAGGAAATTCAGGAAGGGTGGTAAGGGAACGCTGTATATCCCCGCTTTCCTGGCGTATGATCAATCTCCCGGACCTGGTCATAAGCCTTATGAGAACCTCATCTTCGACGTAGAGATCGTGGATGTCACCGATGCTCCGAAGCCGGCAAGCACGCCTATGCCGCCGGCACCCATGCCGGTGAGACCTCAGCAGGCACAGCCGCACAAATAAACTAGCTAAGCGCCCACCGTGAGGTGGGCGTTTTCTTTATAGATCTCCACCAGCGTGATCGCCTGCCGTGCCTCCCGCACATCATGAACGCGCAGGATATCCGCCCCGTTTGCAAGCCCCAGCGTATTCAATACCGTAGTTCCATTCAGCGCTTCTTCGGGTGTAATGCCCAGCAGCTTATAGATGGTGGACTTACGGCTGACCCCTAACAAGATGGGATAGCCCAGCATGCGGAGGGCGGAGAGGTTACACAGCAGCTCCAGGTTATGCCGGTGAGTTTTGGCAAAGCCCATACCCGGGTCCAGGATGATATCGTGGATACCGGCCGTCCTGCAATCTTCTACCCGGCTGATAAAGAAGTCCAGCACCTCCCTCGTTACATCCGTATAGACAGCCTCCTTATTCATCGTGGCGGGCGTACCTTTCATGTGCATACAGACATAGGGAACCCCAAGGCTGCCTGCTACAGACAGCATGGCAGGGTCCTGCAGGCCGCCGCTGACATCGTTGATCATGGATGCGCCGGCGGTTACGGCTTCCCGGGCCACCCGGCTGTACCAGGTATCGACGGAAATAAAGGCTTCGGGGAAATGCCGGAGCAGCAGTTCTATAAAAGGGACGACCCGGCGCAGTTCCTCTTCTTCTCCGACCCAGGCAGCTCCGGGACGGGTACTTTGCCCGCCGATATCGAGGATATCGGCCCCTTCCTTCACCATGGCTTCGGCCTGCCGCAGAAATCCCTTTTCATCGCCGGTGCGGCTGCCGCTGTAAAAGGAGTCCGGTGTGCTATTGATGATGCCCATGACCAGGGGGCTTTCCGCCGGCAGCAGCCGGCCCCTTCCATTTAAGGTAAACATATAAAACTATCAATTTGAGATGCTAAGATAAAACTAAGAGATGAAGCATATATTTGTAAGATGAACAATAGCACCAATCAGCAATATGACGCGGCCGTACGCTTATGCAGGGATATATTTCTTAAAAAGACCCGGGACTATGGTACTTCCTGGCGGGTGCTGCGGCCCATCTCCATTGCCGACCAGCTGTTCATCAAAGCCAGGCGTATACGCACTTTACAGGAGGCAAGACAACAGCGTGTGGAAGAGGACAAGACAGGAGAGTTCCGCGCCATGGTGAACTATGGGATCATCGGGCTGATACAACTGTCGATAGCAGGGGAGACGCCTGTGGAAGATCTGCCGGAGGACCTTGCGGCTAAATGGTATGACGAAAAGGCGGTGCTTGCCCGCAGGACCATGCTGGATAAGAACCATGATTATGGAGAGGCCTGGCGGGACATGAGCCAGGAAGGCCTCGTGGACCTGATCCTGATGAAGATCCTGCGAATAAGGCAGATCGCGGTCAATGAAGGAAAGACGCTGATCAGCGAAGGCATTGACTCGAATTTTATCGATATTATTAATTATTCGCTTTTTGCATTGATACTGATAGAGGAAGGTAAACACAGCGGATAGACCATAAACCATTTAGTCATGAGGATCTTAGTCGGCATCGCCCGTGTCATCGTGGGCGTTCTGTTTATCTTCTCCGGGTTGGTAAAAGCCAACGATCCGCTGGGGCTCAGCTATAAGATGCAGGAATTTTTCGAGGTATGGAACTGGCACTGGCTGGATAATTATACCCTTGTATTTTCCATCGTCATGATCGTCTTCGAGATCGTGGCAGGCGTGGCTATTCTGCTGGGCTGGAGGATGCGGCTCTTTAGCTGGCTACTGCTGCTGCTGATCATTTTCTTTACCTTTCTCACCGGCTATGCTTATTTATCAGGGAAGGTGCGGGAATGCGGCTGTTTTGGGGACTGTATCCCCCTGACCGCCGGGCAATCCTTTACAAAAGACCTTATCCTGCTGGTGCTGATACTTTTCCTGTTCTTTACGCAGCGAAGGATCAGGCCTTTGCTGTCGCAGGTGGCAAGCCTGGCTATCCTGGTGCTGGCTACCATACTGTCGTTTTCTTTCCAATGGTATGTGCTGGTGCACCTCCCGTTAGTGGATTGCCTGCCTTACAAACCCGGCACCAATATGCCGGAAAAAATGAAGGCGCCGCCGGGAGCAATACCGGACAGCACGGTGATCACCATGGTATATGAGAAAAATGGGCGGCGGATAGAGTTCAGCGGAAATAATTTTCCTGCGGATTTCGATGACTCGTATAAGTTCATCAACAGGTATGACAAGCTCATCCGCAAGGGGAATGCGGAGCCTGCAATCAAGGATTTCACCCTCATAACGTCAGGAGGGGCGGATACGACAGAGGCCGTGCTTGAGCAAAAAGGGTATAAGCTTTTCTTTTTTACCAAAGACCTGGAAGAATACCCTCCTTCCTGGATGAAGGAATTCAGCCTGATCCTTACCATGATCAGGGCCAAACAGATCCCGCTGTATTTTATTACGGGGAGTTACGACAATGTGCTGGCATGGACAAAGAAGGCAGGGCTTGATGAGAACGTTTCCATCCTGAAATGCGACGCTACGGCCATCAAGACGGCCGCCCGTGCCAATCCGACCCTGTACCTGCTGAAGAACGGGGTGATCCTCCACAAATGGAGCTATGCGGACCTGGGACAGGCTTTGCCGGAGATCAATGCATTGCCGGGTGGGAACACGATCTTACATGAGCAATAGATGATACGATACCTGATAAAAAAATGCTTTTACGGGCTGCTGGTGATGCTGGGCGTGGTAGTAGCCGTATTCTTTCTCTTCCAGGGTTTTGGGGACCCTTCCCGCCTGGTGATGGGGCAGCGTGCGGATGCTGCAACGCAGGAGAATATCCGTAAGGAGCTGTACCTGGACCAGCCAAGATGGAAGCAGTTCGTGCTTTATCTCGATGATGTGAGTCCCATAGGTATCCATTCGAAGGAGGAGATCGCGGCAAAAGGGCTCAAAGGCTGGTTTGTCGGCGGTGAGACAAAAATAGGCCTGAAATGGCCTTATCTGCGACGTAGCTATCAGACAAAGAAAGATGTGGGAGAGCTGTTGATGGAGGCATTGCCGCGGACCATCCTGCTGGCAATGGCGGCTATGCTCATAGCTACGGTGACCGGTGTG